>JADLHM010000034.1 GCA_020848745.1 Deltaproteobacteria bacterium
CGGACCGAGCCGGGCGAAGAGCGCCGAGCAGCGCAAGGAGCAACCCGCAGGAATACCTGGAAGGTATTCCGAGGACGTGCGACGCCGCGATGCGACGGCGCTCTGAAGCCCGGCGACGGGAGGGGATTTTTTTACAGCCTCTCAGGCGAGCTTCAGGGCGACGAGCCCTCCGACGATCAGCGCCGCGCCGGTGACGCGCAGGGGAGTCACCGGCTCGCCGAGGACGGCGACCCCGACCAGGAACGCGCCGACCGCGCCGATCCCGGTCCACACCGTGTACGCCGTGCCGAGTGGCAGGCTGCGCATCGCGAGCGAGAGCAGCGCGAAGCTCACGATCATCGCGAACAGGGTCAGCGCCGAGGCGACCGGCCGCGTGAAGCCGTCGGATCGCTTCATCGCGAAGGCCCACAGCACCTCGAGCAAGCCCGCGAGCACGAGCGCAAACCACGCCGTCGTCATCCGACGGCTTCTACCAGCACGCTCGTGCCTGGACCATGTGCGCCCGCCGGGCTAGGGTGCGCGACGCCGCTCGCCCGCACCCGCGGGCCTTCGAGCAGCCGCGTAGACCACTCTCGACGTCCATGGAGGATGCACGATGACGACCGAACGCTCGCCTTCGCCGGCGCTGCGCTGGAGCGGGGCCCTGCTCGCCGGCAGCGGGCTCGCCGGGGCCGCCGCGTACGCGCTCACCCAGGTGCTCGGACCCGCGAGCAGCGGGTTGCCCGGAGCGTTCCAGGCGGCGCCGGTCGCGACCGGAACGATCGTGGCGGCGCCGTTGCTCGCCGCGCTCCTGACGGCGCTCCTCGGCAGCGGCGCGGCGGCGGCGGCGCGCCCGGCCGCCGGGGAAGCGAGGCCCGCCGCGCCGCCGCCCGACCGCGGCGAGGCCGCGCTCCGCATGCTCGCACTCCTCCAGCAAGAGGGGCGGCTCGTCGACTTCCTCGAGGAGGACCTGGCGCCGTATTCCGACGCCCAGATCGGCTCGGCGGTGCGCGCCATCCACGGCGGGTGCCGCGCGGTCTTGCAGGACCGGCTCGATCTCGCGCCGATCCTGCCGGGGGCGGAGGGCGCGACGGTCACCGTCGAGCGCGGCTTCGATCCCGCCGCGGTGCGCGTCACCGGCAACGTACGCGGGGAGCCTCCCTATCAGGGCGTGCTCCGTCATCCGGGCTGGCGCTCGGCGGCCTTTCGCATGCCGGAGACGACGGGCGAGCGCGATCACACGATCCTCGCGCCGGCCGAAGTCGAGATTCTCTAGTGTCCTGGATTCGTGATTCGTTGCAGAAGGCTGCGAGGGATTTTCGGTCCTGCCAAGCCGGGACGACGAAGGAATAGCTTGGACTATTTCGAGGAGGACCGGCGCGGGCAGGGCCGAAAAGACCCGCAGAATTATGTGACGAATCACGAATCCAGGACACTAGCTCCGTGACGCGCGAGGCTTCCGCTCCACCGCGCTGGGTCGTCGGCATCGATCTCGGCACCACGAACTGCGTCCTCGCCGCGGCGGACACGCGCGCCGAGCCGCCAACCATCGCCGTGATGGGGATCCCGCAGGTGGTGGCGCCGAAGCAGGTCGAGGCGCAGGACCTCCTGCCGTCGTTCCTCTACCTCGCGGGCGCCGACGAGGTCGGAGCGCTCGACCTTCCGTGGGCTGCCGGCCGCGACGTCGCGGTCGGCGTTCTGGCGCGGGCCCGCGGCGCCGACGTACCCGGACGGCTCGTGTCGTCGGCCAAGTCCTGGCTCTGCAACGCGAGCGTCGATCGGAAGGCGCCGATCCTGCCGTGGGGGGCCGAGGAGGGCGCGCGGCGCGTGTCGCCGCTCGCCGCCACCACCGCGTATCTCGCCCACCTGCGCGAAGCGTGGAACGCCGCGCATGGCGGCGAGAAGGGCGGCAAGCTCGAGGCGCAGGACGTGTTGCTCACGGTGCCCGCGTCGTTCGACGCAGCCGCCCGCGAGCTCACGGTGCAGGCCGCGAAGGACGCGGGTCTCGGCCAGGTGACGCTCCTCGAGGAGCCGCAGGCCGCCTGCTACGCCTGGATCGAGGCGAACGGCGATGCCTGGCGCCAGATGCTCCGCCCTGGCGACCTCGTGCTCGTCTGCGACGTCGGCGGCGGCACGACCGACTTCAGCCTGATCGCGGCGGAGGAGGACGACGGCGCGCTCGCCCTGCGGCGCGTCGCCGTCGGCGACCACATCCTTCTCGGCGGCGACAACATGGACCTGGCGCTCGCGTATCACCTGCGCTCGGCGCTCGCGGCCGGCAGCGCTCCGCTCGACGCCTGGCAGACCCGCGCTCTCGTACACGCGACGCGCGGCGCGAAGGAGGCGCTCCTCGCCGCCGGGGCCCCCGACGCCGTGCCGGTTCCCGTGCTCGGGCGCTCGCGCAAGGTGATCGGCGGCGCGCTCAAGGCCGAGCTCACGCGCGCCGACGCCGCGCGCATCCTGATCGACGGGTTCTTTCCGATCGTGGACGCCGGCGTGCGTCCGCAACGCGACCGCCGCGCCGGTCTCACCGAGATGGGCCTCCCGTACGCCTCGGATCCGCGTCTCACCGCGCACCTCGCGGAGTTCCTCGCGCGCCACCGCGAGGCCGGCACGCCGACCGCGGTCCTCTTCAACGGCGGCGTCATGAAGGCGGCCGCGCTCCGTGAGCGGATGCTGACCGTGCTGCGCGGCTGGTGCGGCGCGGCGCTGCGCGAGCTCGCCGGCATCCACCTCGACCAGGCGGTCGCGCGCGGGGCCGCGTATCACGGGCTCGCGCGCCGGGGGCGCGGGGTCCGGATCCGCGGCGGCGCGGCGCGCGCCTACTACATCGGCGTCGAGACGGCGATGCCGGCCGTCCCCGGCATGCCGCCGCCGCTCAAGGCCGTGTGCCTCGTGCCGCAGGGGACGGAAGAGGGGACGGAGCTGGAGCTGCCCGGGCAGGAGTTCGGTCTCGTCGTCGGCGAGGCGGCCGAGTTCCGCATGCTGGGTTCGAGCAGCCGCGAGGAGGACCGTCTCGGGACGGTGCTCGAGCTGTGGGGCGACGAGGTCGCGGAGCTGGCGCCGCTGGTCACGACCCTCGCGTGGCCCGACCACGACGGCGCCCTCGTGCCGGTGCGCCTGCGCGTCCATCTCACCGAGATCGGCACCCTCGAGCTCTGGTGCGTCGCCCGTGACGCGCGCCGCTGGAAGCTCGAATTCGGCGTTCGTCACCAGTGATCGATGACCGCTGACCCGAAGGCCGCGCGTTTCGTCGTCGGTATCGACCTCGGGACGACCAACTCGGCGCTCGCGTTCGTCGACACCCGCGCGGCGCGGCGCGCGATCGAGACCCTGCCGGTCACGCAGCTCGTGAGCGAGGGGCGCCTCGCCGACCTGCCGACGCTGCCATCCGCTCTCTACCTCGCGGGCGACCACGACGTACCACCCGGCGCCCTCGCGCTTCCCTGGGCGGAGGACCGGCGCGAGGTCGTCGGCGAGCTGGCGCGCGTCCAGGGAGCGCGCGTGCCGGGCCGCCTCGTGACCTCGGCGAAGTCGTGGCTCGCGCACGGCGGCGTCGATCGCGGCGCCGCGATCCTGCCGTGGGGCGCCCCCGACGGCGTGCCGCGTCTCTCGCCGGTGGCGGCCTCGGGACGCTACCTCGCCCACCTCCGCGCCCTCTGGGACCATCGCCATCCGGACGCGCCGCTCGCAGCGCAGCAGCTCGTACTGACCGTGCCGGCGTCCTTCGACGAGGTGGCGCGGGAGCTCACCGTTGCCGCCGCGCGCGAGGCCGGCCTGCCCGACCTCACGCTCCTCGAGGAGCCGCAGGCGGCGTTCTACGCCTGGCTCGCCGCCCACGAGCGCCGCTGGGAGGCCGCGCTCGGCGGCGAGCGAACGATCCTCGTCGTCGACGTCGGCGGCGGCACGACCGATTTTTCCCTGATCGCGAGCCGCGCGGGCGGCGACCGCCTCCGGCTCGAGCGCGTCGCCGTCGGCGAGCACCTGCTCCTCGGCGGCGACAACATGGACATCGCGCTCGCGCGCCGTATCGAGGAGCGGATCGCCGCCGAAGCCGGGAAGCTCGACAGCGTGCGCTGGCAGACGCTCGTCATGCAGTGCCGCGTCGCCAAGGAGCGCCTGCTCGCGGGCGAGGCCGACGCGCTCACCGTGCAGGTGCCCGGACGTGGACGCGGCGTCATCGCCGGCACCGTGGCCGCCGAGGTGACGCGCGCCGAGGTCGAGACGCTCGTGCGCGACGGCTTCTTCCCGTTGGTCGACGCGCGGGCGCGGCCGCGCGCGACCGGGGGCGCGGGTCTCCGCGAGTGGGGGCTTCCGTTCGCGAGCGAGTCCGAGATTCCGCGCCACCTGGCCGCGTTCCTCGCCCGCCACGACACGACGATCGGCGCGCGCGACGCCGTGCTCTTCAACGGCGGCGTGTTCACCCCCGTGGTGCTGCGCGCGCGACTCGTCGAGATCCTGGCGGCGTGGGCCGGGGGGGCCGCGCCGGTCGAGCTCCCCTCGGTCGGGCTCGATGACGCGGTCGCGCGCGGCGCCGCGTACTACGGGCTCGCCGCGCGCGGCGACGGCGTGCGCGTCGGCGGCGGCGCCGCGCGCGCGTGCTATCTCGGGCTCGGACCGGCGACCGACGACGCGGCGCGGGAGCGTCTGCTGTGCCTCGTGCCGCGCGGCGTCGAGGAGGACGCGGTGGTCGCCGTCACCGAGCCCGAGTTCGAGGTGCTCGCGAATCAACCGGTGAGCTTCCGGCTCTACACCTCGACGAGCCGGAGCGGCGAGTCCCCGGGCGCGATCGTCCTTGCACCGCGCGCCGATCTCGCGAGCCTGCCGCCCATCCGCACGGTGCTCCGCCATGGACGCAAGCTCGCGGCGCGCACGCTCCCCGTGCACGTCGAGGCGAAGCGCACCGCGCTCGGCACCCTCGAGCTCTGGTGCGCGGCCAAGGAAAGCGCGCACCGCTGGCGTCTCGAGTTCCAGCTGCGCGAGGCGTCGCTCCTGGCGCGGGACGAGTCCGCGGCCGCGCCGGCCGGCGCCGAGCTCGCCATCGGCGTCGAGCAGCGCGAGGCCGCGATCGCCGCGATCGCCGCCGTGTTCCCGCCCCGGGACGCCTCGGTGAAGACCGCAGGCGTCGATCCGGCGGGGTTGCCGCGCGCGCTCGAGGCCGCGCTCGGCGCCGGCAAGGACGCCTGGCCGCTCGCGCTGCTGCGCGCGCTCTGGGACGCGCTGTGGGCGGGGGCCCCGCGCCGAGCGGACACCGCCGCCCACGAAGCCCGCTGGCTGAACCTGTGCGGCTTCCTCCTGCGGCCGGGGTTCGGACACGACATGGACCCTTGGCGCGTGAAACAGCTCGGCGGGCCGCTCGCCGCCGGACTCTCGTACCCGAGGGCGGTCCAGAACCGCGCCGAGTGGTGGAACCTCTGGAAGCGGGTCGCGGGGGGGCTGGAGCGCGGCCCGCAGCTTCGCCTTCACGGCGAGGTCGCCCCCTGGCTCCTGCCGCGGCTCGCGAAGAAGGCGAAGGTGAAGGTCGGCGGCAGCGCGCGCCCCGGCACCCAGGAGATCCGCGAGATGTGGCAGGCGATCGGCGCGTGCGAGCGGATCGACGCGCGGCTCAAGGCGGAGCTCGGCGACGTCGTCGTCGACGACGTCGTGCGCGGCAAAGCGGCGCCGCAACAGCTCTGGGCGCTCGCCCGCCTCGGGACACGCGAGCCTCTCTACGGGCCATTGAATACGGTCGTATCCGCCGCCGACGTCGCGCGCTGGGTCGAGCGCATCCTGGCGCTCCCCACCTGGATCGAGCCGGGACTCCTCACCTTCGCGCTCGTCCAGATCGCGCGCGTCGTCGACGACCGCGAGCGCGATCTCGACGCGCCGCTGCGCGATCGTCTCGCCGAGCGCCTGGCGGCGCTCCCCGGCGGCGGGCGGAGCCAGGTGCTGCTGCACGAGGCGGTGCCGCTCGACCGCGCGGAGACGGGGCGCTTGTTCGACGAGTCGCTGCCGGCGGGCCTGCGCGTGCGGACGGACTGACGTCAGTCGAGCCGCGGCTTCATCCGCCACTTCAACAGCCCCAGGATCGCCGCGAACATCGCGCACAGCACGAGCGTCGGCGCCGCGACGTCCGCGATCCCCGCGCCGCGTTCGATGATGCGGCGGCTCGCGATCTGGTACCAGCGCAGCGGCAGGATGCCGCCGAGGTTGCGCACGGTGTCGGGCATCAGCTGGTAGGGCGTCATCACGCCGGAGAGGACGAAGGACGGCATGATGAAGAAGACGGACAGGAAGACGGCCTGCGCCGAGGTCGTCGCGAGCGACGAGACGAAGGTGCCCACGCCGAGCGACGCGAGAACGAAGGGCAGCGTCACCACGAAGAGCAGCACGATGCTGCCACGCGGCCAGAAGCCCAGCAGCAGCCCCGCCGGCACGAGCGCGATCAGCACCTGGACGTAGCAGAGCACCGCGTAGGGCAGCAGCTTTCCGAGCACGATCTCGACGGCGCTCGTCGGCAACGAGAGCATCTGTTCGTAGGTGCCGTTCTCCCGCTCCCCGACCAGCGCGAGCGCGGTGGCCGAAAGACAGAGCTGCGTGAGGAGCATCGCGGCGAGCGCCGAGAGGAAGAAGCTGCTGTCGTCGAGGGTCGGGTTGAACCAGAAGCGCTGACGGACGTCGAGGGGCCCCGCCTTGGCGAGCTGCGCGTCGGGACGCGGTCGGCGCGCCGCGCCGCCCGGGTCGTGGGCGGCGGCGATCTCGGCAAAAACGCCGCCGATGCGCGCCGCGGTGAGCGGATCGGCCCCGTCGAGCAACACCTGGACCGTCGGTTGGCCGCGCTCGGCGGCGCGCGCGAAGTCGCGGTCGATCACCAGGAACGCGACGGCGCTCCCCTCGTGGAGGCGGGCCACGCCGTCGTCGTAGCTCGTCACCGGGGCGGCGGGCAGGACGTACCCGCTCGCCTCGATCTCCTGCACGAGGCGCCGCGAGGCCGTCGTGGCGCTGCGGTCGAGCACGATCCAGGGCACGTTGCGGGGCGTGAACGAGACGGCGATGCCGAGAATCACGAGGAAGCTGATCGGCTGCACGATCATGGTCGCGAGGAGCGGCCGATCGTGGCGGATCACCATCGCCTCCTTGTAAGCGACCGCGAGCAGGTTGGACCAGACGCGCCTCATGCGCGCGCTCCGACCGCGCGAAACGCGACGGCGATGAGAACCGCCCCGAAGACGCCCACGAGCAGGAGCTCGCTCGCGAGCTCGACCGGTCCCGCCGCCCGCAGGTAGATGGCGCGCGCGATGCGGATGTAGTGCGTGGCCGGGATCACCTCCGAGAGCCACTGGAAGCCGATGGGCATGTTGCGGATCGGGAAGACGAAGCCGCCGAGGAAGATGAGCGGGATGCTGAAGAGCACGGTCTTCTGCACGGCCTCGGCTGGGGTGCCCGACGTCGCCGACAGGATGACGCCCGTCGAGAGCGACACGAGCATGTACCCGGCGGTCGCGAGCACGAAGAACACGGGACTACCGGCGGGCCACACCCCGAGCACGAGTCCGGCGGTCACGACCATCAGCACGACATCGGCGGCGAAGACGGCCCCGAGCGGCAGGATCTTGCCGAGCACGATCTCGGAGGCGCTCGCCGGCGTCACCTGCAGCTGTTCGAAGGTGCCGCCGACCCGCTCGTTCACGACCGACACGGCGGTGATGAGCGTCGTGAGGAACGTCAGCACGAATCCATAGGTGCCCGCCACCATGAAGGGCGTGCCGTCGAGGGTCGGGTTGAACAGCGCGCGGGTGACGACGCGCACGCCCGGGCTCCGCTCGCCCGCGCCCGCGGTCCCGGCGGGTGGCGGCCCACGGCGCTCGCGCAGGGCGACGCCGGTGGCGTTGGCGATGCCGCGGAAGAACGCCTCGGCGTTGCCGGCCACGACAGTCTCCCCGCCGTCGTACAGCACGTGCAGCGACGGCGCTTCGGCGTCCGGGCGCGCCGCCGCGAGGCGGCGCTCGAAGTCGGGCGGCACGACGACGGCGATGCTGATCGGGCCGCTCACGAGCGCGCGGTCGATCGCTTCGCGGGTGGCGTACGGGCGAATCGCGAACGTACCGTTCGCGGCGAGGTCGGCGGCGAGGCGGCGGCTCGACGCCGTCTCGCTCGCGTCGAGGAGCCCGAGCGGCAGATCCCGGACCTCCGTGGACAAGGTCAGGCCGAACGCCAGGAGGGCTGCGAGCGGCACCGCGATCAGGATCGTCACGGTGAAGGGATCCCGCAGCGTCGCGCGCGACTCGCGCACGAGGAGGGCGCGCAAGCGGCGGGCGCGCGCGCGGAGCGCGTTCGACGCTTCGGTGAGGCGGATCTGCGACGGTGTGCTCCGGCTCGCCGTTTCCACGGGCTCCGCCACGAGCGGCGCCTCCGGTGCCGCCGCGGTATCGAGCATGAGACGCCGGAAGACATCGGTCATCTCGGGGCGCTCGATCACGACCGGCGCGTCGCCGTTGGCGGCGGCCACCTGCCCGGCGGCGTCGAGCACCGCGGCCGAGAGCGTCGGCGCTCGCAGCACGACGGCGCCGCTCGCGATCGTGACCTCGGCGCCGGTTGCGCCGAGCGTCCGTGCGGCCGCGCTCGCCGCGGCGGCGGGGAGGTCGATCCGCAGCCGATAGCCGTCCGAGAAGCGGCGGCGGATCTCCGCCGGAGGGGCGTTCGCGATGAGGCGCCCCGCGTCGATGAAACACGCCCAGTCGCAGTACTCGACCTCCTCGAGGAAGTGCGTCGTGACGAACACGGTGACGCCGGCGGCCGCTTCGGCGCGGATCCGGTCCCAGAAGAGGAGGCGATTGTGCAGATCGACGCCCGCGGTCGGCTCGTCGAGGAAGAGGACGCGCGGCCGGTGCAGCGTGCTGAGGGCGAGCCCCGCGCGCTGGCGGACGCCGGCGGGAAGCTCGCTCGCCTTCTCGTGCTCGACCTCGGCGAGGTCGAAGCGCTCGCGCAGCTCGCCCCAGCGCGTCTCGAGCTCCGCGCCCTGCAGGCCGTAGAGCCCGGCGTAGAACTCGAGGTTCTCGCGCAGCGAGAGGCCCTGGTAGAGGCTCACCTTCTGTCCCATGTAGCCGATGTGGTCGCGCACCCGGCGCGGCTGGCGGATGACGTCGATGCCGTCGACTTCGACGGCGCCGGCCGTCGGGGTCAGCAGGCCGATCAACATGCGGATCGTCGTGCTCTTGCCCGAGCCGTTGGCGCCGAGGAACGCGAAGATCGATCCCGGTGCCACCTCGAAGTCGAGCGTGTCGACCGCCGTGAAGTCGCCGAAGCGCTTGACGAGGCCGGTCGCCCGGATGATCGGTCCGCTCACGCCGCCGCCCCCGCGGCCGTCGCGCGCGCGAGCGCGAGCAGCGTCGCCTCCATGTCCACCGCGACCTGATCGACGAGCCGGACGCCGGGCAGCGCCGCGAGCGTGCGCCGCACCGTCGCCGTGTCCGGCGTCGTCGCGGTCGGCACCTCGATGCGGGTGAGCTCGCCGCTGACGTGGGTCTCCGCCACCCACGCGATCGCGCGCGCCGCCTGCGCGATCGCGTGCGGGTCGTCGCCCCAGGCGCGGTAGAGCGCGACGCCGACTCCGGCGCGTAGCTCGTCGGGCGTTCCCGTCGCGACCACCCGGCCGCGGTCGAGGTACACGAGCCGGTCGCAGACGGTCATCTCGTCGAGGTAGCTCGTGCTGACGACGACGAGCGTGTCGTAGCGGCGGCCGTCGAGGAGGGCGAGGATCTCGCCGCGCGCGACCACGTCCACGCCGGCGGTCGGCTCGTCGAGGACGAGCAGGCTCGGGCGGGGCACGAGGGCGTTGGCGATCGCGAGCTTCTGCTTCATGCCGCCGGAGAGCGCGCCGGCGGGGCGGTCGACGAACGGCGCGAGCCCCGTGCGCTCGAGGATCGGCATGGCGCGGGCGCGGAGCTCGGCCTCCGACAGGCGGTGGAGGCGCGCCGTGAACCGCAGATTCTCCATGACCGAGAGGTCGCGGTGCAGGCTGAACGCCTGCGGCACGTAGCCGACGTGCTCCTTCAGCTCGCCGACGTCGCCCGTCAGGTCGTATCCGAGCACCATCGCTTCCTCGGCCTCGACCTCGAGCAGTCCGACGAGCGCGCGCAGCAGGGTCGTCTTGCCGGCCCCGTCGGGACCGATGATGCCGACCATCCGCGGCTCCGCGACCTCGAGATCGATCCCGGCGAGGGCGCGGCGCCGCCCGAACGTCTTCACGAGGCCGCGACAGCGGATCGCGATCGGGGGTCGCCCACTCACGGATGAGCGTCCGCCCGCGCCGCCGCCTCGTCCCGGACGCCGCGGCGGGCCATGAGGTACACGTTCCCCTCGGTCCCCGGCTGGAAACGCTCCACCTCGGCGAGGATGCGGACCTTGGCGCGGTACACCTGGCCCATGCGGTCGCTCCGGCTCTCGATCTTCTCCGGCGTGAAGGTCGCCTGGTCGGCGAGGAACTCGACCTCGCCCGGCACGCGGCGTCCCGGCGTGCTGTCGAGCTCGATCTCGACGCGGTCCCCGACCCGCACCTCCGCGACGTCCGCGACCGGGACGTAGATCTGCACGTACTTGTCCGTCGGATCGAGCACGGCGAGCACGGCGCTCCCCGGCTGCGCGAGCTCTCCCGGCCAGGTGAACTTCGTCTGGACGGTGGTCGCGACGGCGGGTGCGCGGATGACGTACTTCGCCGCGGTCACCTCGAGCTCGGCGAGCTCCGCCGCGGCGAGCTCGCGCTGCGCGCGCAGCACCTCGAGCTGGTGGCGCGCGACCGCGATCTGTCCCTCTTCCGCCTCCTGGCGCGCGACGAGGTCGCGGGCGCGTTCGGCGAAGCTCTTGGCCTGGTCGTGGTTCGCGCGCGCCTCGTCGAGGATCTGAGCCGTGCTGGCGCCGCTCCGCACGAGCGCCCGCTCGCGCTCGAGGGTGCGCGCGGCGAGCGTGGCGGCGGCCGTGGCCTGACGGAGCTCCGCTCCTTGCGCGTCGAGCTGCGTCTTCCACGTGGTCTCGAGCAGGCGGACCTGCTCCTCCTGGCGGCGGATGTCCGCCTCCTGCACGGCGATCTGCTGGCGCTTGGCGGCGAGGCGGCTCTGCACGTCCTCGTCGGCGATGCGCGCGACCACGGCGTTCGCCGGCACGGCGTCGCCCTCCGCGAACGCGACCTCCAGCACGCGCCCGGTCACCTCGCTGCGCACGATGCGCTCCTCGCCCTCGACGAACCCGGTGTAGTGGACCGGCCCGCTCCGTTGCCGCCAGAGCGTCGCGCCGGTGGCGAGGACCACCGCGGTGATCACGAGCACGAGGACGAGGCGTCGTCGATCCACTGGGTCATCTCCCCTCGGCCAGCAGGTCGGTGACCGGCTGGCCCATCAAGGCCTGCAGCTCGGCGCGGCGGGTCTGGGCTTGATATCGGGCGGTCGCGAGCGTCGCGCGCTGCAGCGAGAGCAGCCGCTGCGCGTCGAGCACGTCGTCGCTGGTGGCGCGCCCCACGTCGAACTGCTGGCGGCGAATCCGCAGGTTCTCCTCGGCCTGGCCGACGGCCGCCTCGGCGGTGGTGAGCGCGGCGAGCCGCTCGGCCGCCGCGCCCCAGGTCGCGCGCACCGCGCGCTCCAGCTGGCGCAGCTCGCGCTCGACGCGGACGCGGTTCTGCGCGGCCGCGGCACGCGCCTCGGCGAGGCGCGCCCGCGTTCGCGTGTCGGTGTCGAGGTCCCAGACGAATCCGACGAAGCCGGTGCCGAGGGTCTGGGGCTCGATGACCTCCGTCGTCGACGCGTCGATCGCGCCGCCGCCCGAGAAGCGGGGCAGGCGGCTTCGCGCGATGGACGTGGCGCTCGCCTCGAGGCGTTGCTGCTCCTCGACGAGCGCACGGAGCGCGGGGTTCTCGCGGTAGGCCGTGCGCAGCGCCTCGGCCGCGATCGGCAGCGTCGGTCGTTCAGGCACGTCGGCGACGTCGGTCGGCGCGTCGACGGACAAGCCGATCGCGTCGTTCAATGCCCAGCGCGCTTCGTCGATCGCCAGGTCGCGGCGCCGCAGCTCCTGCTCGGCGTCCTGCAGTCCCACCTGCACTACGAGCAGCTCGTTCTTGGTGAGCCGCCCGCGGTCGAAGCGCTCCCGGGCGTGCGACAGCTGCTCCCGGTGCAACCCGATCGTCTGCGTCGTGACCTGGCGGAGCTTCTCGGCCTCGAGCAGGTTGTAGTAGGCCCCGATCACGACCACGTCCTGTTCGAGCGTGGTCGCCCACAGGCGCGCCGCCTCGCCGCGATACCCCGCCTGCGCCGAGGCGAGCGCCCAGCGGATCTCGCCGCTCAGGTCGATCGGCAGCGTGACCGTAGCATTCAGGGTGCCGAGATTCTGGTCGCGGATCGTCACCTCCGGCGGCACCGCTCCCGCGGGTAGCGCGCCCGCTGGCAGCTCGACGCTCGTCCCCTGCGCGTCCGTCGCGAAGGCGTAGCGCCCGGTCGCGATCGTGCTCGGCAACAGCCGTCCGCGGGCCTCCGCCACCCGGGCGCGCGCGATCGCGAGCTGCTGGCGCGCCTCGGCGAGGCGGCGATTGCCGCCGGCCGCGAGCCGCAATGCCTCCGCGAGCGTCATGGGGGCCGGTCGGGCCGCGCCGCCGGCCGGCGCGCCGTCGGGCGCGAGCGTGACGGCGGCGGCCTCCGCCCGTCGTTCGAGCTCCGCCGCGCGCCGCGCCGCGGGCCATCCGCCGTCGCCCTCGGGGCGCGTGAGCGTCGCGATCGACCGACAACCGGCGAGCGCGAGGGCCGCCAGCAGGATCCACGGCTCAGCGCGCACGCGTCCGACTCCGCCGTCCGCCCGCCATGCCCTCGATCGCGTGGAGCGAGAACGCCGTGATGTGGCGCGCGGTCTTGCGCGCGAAACGGGGCGGATACTTGCTCTCCTGTCGGAGCCGCAACGCGACCGGCATCGTGAATCGGTAGAAGAGCACCTGCCCGATGACGCTGAGCGCGATGTCGGCGACCGTCTCGCGGCCGGCGCCGGGGATCAGCCGGGCGACCAGCTGCTCCATCTCCCGCGTCTGCGGTTCGACGAACTCGGCCACGATGATCGGCAGGGCGTCGGTCGGATCGCACATCTCGCGCAGCATGAGCTGGCCATGGGCCGACGGCGGTGGACCGATCAGGAACTCGAGCATCGCGGTGACGCGCGCCTCGAAGAGGCGCACGAGCTCGCGCCGGGAGGCCGTGCGGAGGGCCGCCGCCGGACGGGTGGCGCCGCGCCGCGCCAGCTCGGCGCGCACCTCGGCGAACTGCGCCCGCAGGACCGCCAGGTAGAGGCCTTCTTTCGACCCGAAGTGGTAATGGCTCGCGGCCACGTTCACACCCGCGCGCTCGGCGATGTCCCGGATCGACGTGCCGTGGAAGCCGCGCTGCGCGAAGAGCTCGACCGCCGCGTCGAGGAGGCGATCCGAAGTGGCGCGGGACGCCGTCACGGGCATGAACGATCGATTAAAACATCCGTTTGACCGTAGCAATGCCCCGGGGCGGTCCGGCGCCCGGACGGGTCCGCCCTTGCGTTCGGCGGCACCCGGCGTTACAAGCCGCGCCCGATGCTCCGACGGCTTCTTCCGCGCGAGGAGGACTTCTTCTCGCTGTTCGAACGACACGCCGCCCTCACGGTCGAGGGCGCCGCGCAGTTCGTCAAGCTCGTGTCCGGCGGTCAGAACCTGCGCGCCCTCGCCGCTCGCATCAAGGAGATCGAGCACGAGACCGACGTCATCACGCACACCTGCGTCGAGCGCCTGCACACGACCTTCATCACGCCGATCGACCGGGACGACATCCACCGGCTCATCACCCGCATGGACGACGTCATGGACTTCGTCGAGTCGGCGTCGGAACGGATCGCGCTCTACGAGCTCCGCGAGATGACGCCGGAGGTGCGCGAGCTCGCCGACGTCCTGGTGCGGGCCACCGAGACCCTGGTGAAGGCGATCGGCGGCCTGCGCGACCTCAAGAAGACGCAGGTCATCCTGGATGCGTGCATCGAGGTGAACCGCCTCGAGAACGAAGGCGACGAGATCCTTCGCAACGCCGTCGCCACGCTCTTCCGCGAGGCCACCGACCCCCTGCTCGTCATGAAGTGGAAGGAGGTCTACGAGGCGCTCGAGAACGCCACGGACCGCTGCGAGGACGTCGCCAACATCATCGAGGGCGTCGTCCTCGAACATGCCTGACCTCCTGATCGTCAGCGCCATCATCCTGTTGGCGCTGATCTTCGACTTCGTGAACGGGTTTCACGACGCCGCGAACTCGATCGCCACCGTCGTCTCGACCCGGGTGTTGTCCCCGCGCTACGCCGTCATCTGGGCGGCCTTCTTCAATTTCATCGCCTTCCTGTTCTTCGGTCTCCACGTCGCCAACACGATCGGCAAGGGCATCATCGATCCGGCGATCGCCGACGCCTCGGTCGTCTTCGCCGCGCTCGTCGGCGCCATCGCGTGGGACCTGATCACGTGGTTCTACGGGATCCCGTCGAGCTCCTCGCATGCGCTGATCGGCGGGCTCGCCGGCGCGGCGGTGGCGAAGGCGGGCGCCGGCTCGCTCGACTCCGCCGGCCTCACCAAGGTGACCGTCTCGATCGTGCTCTCCCCGCTGATCGGCCTCGTGCTGGCGTTCATCTTCATGACGGCGCTGTTCTGGATCCTGCGCCGTTCGACGCCGGCCAGGGTCGACAACTGGTTCCGGCGCGGCCAGCTCCTCTCGGCCGCCCTCTACAGTCTCGGGCACGGCGGCAACGACGCGCAGAAGACGATGGGCATCATCACGGTGCTGCTCTTCGCGACCGGCCATCTGCACGGCGACTTCCACGTCCCGCTCTGGGTGGTGCTCGCCTGCCAGGCCGCCATGGCCGCCGGCACGCTGTCGGGAGGCTGGCGGATCGTGCGGACCATGGGTCTCAAGATCACCAAGCTGAAGCCCGTCGGCGGCTTCTGCGCGGAGACCGGCGGCGCGATCACGCTCTTCGCCGCGACGGGGCTCGGCATCCCCGTGTCGACGACGCACACCATCACGGGCGCGATCGTCGGCGTCGGCGCGGTCACGAATCTCTCGGCGATCCGCTGGGGCATCGCGGGGCGGATCGTGTGGGCCTGGGTGCTGACGATCCCGGCGTCGGCGTTCATCGCCGGGCTCACCTGGTCGCTGCTGCAACTCGTGTAAGGGGGGCGGCAGCGAGACCCTGCATCGCGCCCTTCGGAGAACTAAGGCCCCGCGACCGCGGTGCCGCGGTACGTGGAAGAGAAGAGGGGAATCTCCCCCGGCAGCTCGAACCGCTCGAGGCTCGTCACCACGAGGCCGCTCGCCGCCACGACCTCGTCGATCCGGCGATCGACGTTGCAGCCGCACGCGATCACGTTCTGCACCGGGTTCCATAGTCGCTGGAGACGCGCGACGCGGGGCCGCGCGCTCAACCCGTGTTCGAGGAAGAGGAACGTCCCCGCCGGGCGCAGCACGCGGCGGATCTCGCGCAGCGCCGCCACCGCGTCCGGAATGCTGCAGAGGGTCCACGTGCTCACCACCGTGTCGAACGCGCGGTCGTCGAACGGCAGGCGCTCGGCGTCGAGCCGGGCTTGCGTGACGGGGAAGGGAACCCGAGCGAGACGGTCGCGCACCCGTTCCGGCAGGATCTGGGCGGCATCGACGATCGTCAACCTCGTGACGCCGCTCGGCGGATAGTGGGGCAGGTTGAGCCCGGTGCCGAAGCCGATCTCGAGCACTTCGCCGCGCGCCTCCGCGAGCACCCTGCGCCGCTCGGCGCTGCACGCCTCGGTGCCGAGGGCCCATTCCATCACGCGGGGAAACACGACCTGCGCGTACCATCCCATCATTCGACCTTGCGATACGCCGCGGTCACTTCGACCGGACCGCTCGGACGGAGCGGCATGATCACCCAGAGGGCGAGGTAGAGGACGAGCCCCATGCCCCAGCCGACGATCACCCCGAGCACGAAGGCGAGCCGGATGATCGTCACCGAGACACCGAATTGCTCGGCGAGTCCGGAGCAGACGCCCGCGATCATCTTCGTCTCGGGCACGCGGTACCAGGCGCGCGTCAGCGCGTTCGCGCCGCTCACGACACTGCCGCAGTAGCGACACTTGACGGCCCCGGCGCGGATCGTCTCCGCGCAGTAGGCACAACGCTTGGTGGCGTGATCATCCATGGAGGGCCTCGTTGTACCCGCGCGCCTGACCTTCGGCGAGCACCGGAGCGGCGTGGTCAGCGAGGACGCCGACGAGCGCCAGGACGGCGGCGTGGTTCCCGACCAGATAGACAGCAGCCGCGCGGCCCGGGCAAGAGGCGGCGGAGCGGCTCGTGGATCGTCTGCGGCGCTCCGTGGTCACGACGCCCTCGCCGCCTCGACGCGCACCACGGCGTTGTAGTCGGGCGCCCCGCTCGCCGGATCGAGCCGCCGCTCGATGAGCACGTTGCCTTCGGGCCAATAGACCTGGAGCGTGCCGGGGACCACCCGGGCGATGCGGCAGCGGCCGCGGAAGCGGCCGAGCCCGGACACCAGCTCGAGCGCGGCGCCTTCGGCGAGCCCGAGGCGCTCCGCGTCCACCGCCGCCATGAAGACGGCGTCGCGACCGCGCGTGCCGGTCAAGGCGTCGCTCGTGTCGTGGGTCATCGAGTTGAACTGCTTGCCGCGTCGCGTGGTGACGATGAACTCGCCGGGCGCGCGCGCGGTCGGGGCGAGCCGGATCGGAACGAAGCGGGCTCGGCCTCCGGGAAGGTCCGGACAGACCCCGTCGCGGCAGAGGAGCGGACCGCCGTACTGAACCGCGTCGCCCGCGCGCCGGAGCCCGCCGATCCCGCGATAGAGCGGCATGGCGCGCTCCATCTCGTCGCGCACCGCCTGGCCGTCGGCGAACGCGAGCGCGGCGCGGCGCCCGTCGGGAAGCGCGCGCCGTCCGATCGCCGCCAGGATCTCCCACTCCGAGCGCGCCTCCCCGATGCGGCGCCCCGGGATCTCCGGCGAGAAGCGCACCCGGCGCTCCGTCGTCGTCGAGGTGCCGCCCCCGCGCTGCTCGTAGCGCGTCGCCGCCGGCAGGACGAGCACGGCGTCGCCCGCCACCAAGGTCGAGCTGTTGAGGACGATGTCCTGATGGACGCGGAGGGGGACGCGGGCGAGCGCGTCGGCGCACCACGCGGGATCGGGCATCGTCTCGAGGAAGTTGCCGCCGAGGAGATAGAGCACGTCGAGCCGTCCGGCGTGCGCCGCGTCGAGCATCGCCGCCGTCATCATCCCCGGAGCGCTCGGCACCGGGAACCCGAAGACGGCCTCCACCCGCGCGCGGGCGGCCGCATCGTCGAGCGCTTCCCCGCCCGGAAGGACGTTCGGCACGCTCCCGCACTCCGCCGCGCCCTGCACGCCGCTGTGGCCCCGGATCGGCATGAGGCCCGCGTGCGGCCGCCCGAGCATGCCGCGGGCGAGGGCAAGGTTCAGGATCGCGGTGACGTTCTCGACCCCGAAGCGGTGCTGCGTGACGCCCATGCTCCACACGAAGACCGCGCTGCGCGCGGCCGCGTAGAGCGCGGCGAAGCGCTCCATCTCGGCGCGCGGCAGTCCCGACTCGCGCTCGAGGAGCGCCCAGTCCTGCGCCGCGATCTCGCGCTCGAGCGCCGCGAAGCCCGTCGTGTGGGCCGCCACGAAGGCGCGGTCGACGGCGTCGCGCGCGAGGAGCGCCTTCAGGACGCCGTTCGCGAAGGCGCGATCGCCGCCGACGGTCACCGGGAAGAACTCGTCCATCAGCGCCGTGCCGACGACGGCGCTGCGTGCCACCGAGGGCACCCAGTACCGCTCGAGCCCGGGCTCGCGGAAGGGATTCACGACCGCCACCCGCGTCCCGGCGGCCTTCGCGTAGTGCATGTACTTCGTGCTCACGGGCTGGTTGTTGGCGAGGTCGCTGCCCCAGACGATCAGCAGATCGGTGCCGATCCAGTCCTTCAGCGCGCAGGTCGCCGCGGCGACCCCGAGGCTCCGCTTCATCGCGGTCGTGCTGGCGGCGTGGCAGAGGCGGGCGTCGTTGTCGACGTTGTTGGTCCCGAGCGCGCGCGCCACCTTCTGCGCGACGTAGTAGACCTCGTTGGTGAGCCCGCGCGAGGTCGTGAAGAACGCCATCCGCTCGGGCGTCGCCGCGCGCAGCCGGTCGGCGGCGAGTGCCTCGGCCTCGTCCCAGGTGAGCCGGCGGAACCCGCGGGCGCCGCGCTCGAGCAGCATCGGGAAGGGGAGGCGACCGAGCCCGCGGAGCTCGGCGCTCGACATGGCGCGCAGGCGGTCTACGTCGGCGAGCAGCGCCGGATCGAGCGCCGGCATCGTGTTGAGGCGCAGCAGCTCGAGGCGGGTCAGGCAGAGATGGACGCCGTCGATGACGTCGTCGCGGAGCCCGCGCGGGCCGAGCGCGCAGCCGTCGCAGACGCCGTCCCGCAGGATGCGCCATGCGTACGCCAGCTGGTCGCGGTTCCGCCAGGCGACCCGCGCCATGTCGCGGAAGTGGCGTGGCTTCGCGACGTTCAGGCCGAAGGGCAGGTTCATGCGCGCTCGGGGGCCGGACCGAGCCGGCGCGGAGGCGCGCCGGTGCGCGCCGTCACGCGCGCGACGAGATAGGCCGCGAACTCCTCGCGTCCGTCCGCGGCCACGAGCGCCACCAGGCGGGTCCGCTCGGCGCGCGAGAGCGACCGCCAATCGGCGAGCGAGATCTTGTGGCCGACCGCGTCCAGCATCGCCCGCATGTCGCGGGCGATGAAGTCGAGCGGATCGGCGCCGGGCGCGCTCGGGTCGCGTCCGGCCGCCGCGCCGGCCCGCGCCACACGCTCCGCGCCGGCGTAGACGTTGAAGCCGCCGTCGCGCACGAATCCGGCGAGCGTCATGCCCGCCTCCTCGGCGAGGCGGACGGCGAGGCTCGAAGGCGCCGAGACCGCCGCGACGATCGGGATGCCGGCGACGAGCGCCTTCTGCACGATCTCGAAGCTGGCGCGGCCGCTGACCAGCAGGATCGGCGTCGGCGGCGCGTCCGTCGCGCGCAGCCGCCACCCGAGCGCCTTGTCGACCGCGTTGTGCCGACCGACGTCCTCGCGGACCGCCGCGGACGCGCCGTCGGCGCCGCAGAGCGCCGCCGCGTGCAGGCCGCCGGTCTCGCGAAAGACGGCCTGGCGCTCGGCGAGACGCGCGGGGAGCGCGGTCAGGACCGCGGCGTCCACCGTCGGGCCGGAGGCGAGCCGCGGGCGCCGGTGCAGGACGGCTGCGACCGAGCCCGCGCCGCAGAGGCCGCAGCTCGCCGCCACGAGCGTCTGGGTGCGGGCGAGGCGCGTCCGGAGATCCTCGACCGCATGCCCGAGGCGAACGTCGACGAGGTTGGCGAGCTCGGGCTCCTCGGGATGACGCCGGAAGACGATCTGCTCCACTTCGTCGGCGGTCGTGATCACGCCCTCGCTCGCGAGCATCCCGAGCACGAGGTCCGCGTCATGCCCCGGCGTCCGCATCGTCACGAGCCAGCGCCAGCCGTTCAAATGGATCTCGAGCGGCTCCTCGACGGCGAGCAGGTCGCGGAGCGCGCTGGCCCCGCCGCCCGCGTCGATACGCGTCACTTCGGCGGCAGTGGTCGCCTCGCTCGCCGTCTCGCGGGCGATGATCGGCCCGGACATCGCGCCACGATAGCAACGTCCCCCGCGCGCCGCCAAGCGCGGGAGCGCCGCGGACGCCTCACCCCGCGTGGTCCCGACGCGCGCGCCAGCGGGCGGCGGCCGCCGCGAACTCCTCCGGCGTGTTCACGGCGCGAAAGCTCTCCCCCTCCGGATCGAGCGGGCGGAGCACGGCGGCCGGGACGCGCCGCGCCCCGGGACGCCCCGCGAGGACGTGCGCGCGCCGCTCCCCCGCCGCCACGAGATCGGCGACCGCCGGCGCGAGCGCCGTCCGGTACAGCGCGACGAGCGGCTGCGGACGATCGTCCCATTCGGGCACGACGGCGTCGCACCCCGGGGCGCGCGCCGCGAGGAGCCGCTCGATGACGGCCCCGCGCACGAGCGGCGCGTCGCACCCGAGCACGAGTGCCCACGGCGCGCGCGCCGCGGCGAGGCCGAGCGCGAGGGCGGCAAGGGGCCCCTGGCCCGGCAGGAGGTCGCGCACGACGCGCGGCGCGGCCGGCATGGCGAGCACGGGCAGAACTTGGTCGGGCGCCGCGACCAGGACGATCTCGTCCGTCCATCGCCGGACGCCGTCCACCATGTGCGCCAGCAACGGGCGACCGTCGAGATCGAGCCACGCCTTCGGCCGGCCCATGCGCGACGAGCGGCCGCCGACCAGGAGGATCGCCGCGAGATCGTCAAATGGCATCGCCGTGTCCTCGCAGGGGGTGCGCGTCGCGCGCCCACCGCCCTGGCGCGTCAGCGAGCGAGCATGCTATGCAGACCCCCGTTCCGCAATCGGCGGTCGTCCGCTCCAGGTGGTGGCTAGGTCCCGCGCAAGAAAGCGTCGCGAACTCCGTCAGGTCCGAAAGGAAGCAGCGGTACCGACTCCCTTTCTGTGCCGCGGGGGCGCCTA
>JADLHM010000035.1 GCA_020848745.1 Deltaproteobacteria bacterium
CAGACGACCGGCGGCGGCGTCTACAGCTCCGGGCCGCTCGCGATCGAGCGGTGCACCATCACCGGCAACACGGCCTCGACCGGTGGCGGCGTCTACAGCGATTCCTTCAACGTGCCGGTGGACGCCACGATCGTGGACAGCACGATCACCGACAACCACGCGACCGTCGAGCACGGCGGCGGCATCATGCTCTACGGCGGCAACGCCGGTGGGACGACGACGATCCGCGGCGCCACGATCGCCGGCAACGATTCGAAGGTCTCGGGCGGCGGCGTCGCGCTCGCGGGGCTCGACGGCACGGTGAGCCTGACCAACTCCACCGTCAGCGGGAATCGCTGCTTCTGGTACTACGGCGGCGGTCTGTCGGACCTCGGGCGATGGACGATCGCGCTTCGCAACGTGACCGTGACCGGCAACCGCAGCGAGGACGCGGGCGGCACCAACGGCGCCGCCGGCGGCGTCTCGCTCGACGGCACGAGCACGCTGACGATCGCCAACACCATCATCGCCGGCAACACGGCCCCCGCCTTCGCCCCCGACTGTTATGTGAGCACCGCGACGGTGGTCTCCGCCGGCCACAATCTGATCGGCGATCCGGGCGACAACGGCACCGGCGGCACGTACTGCGGCCTCGCCGGCACCGGCGACGTCGCCGGCGTCGATCCGCTCCTCGCCGCGCTCGCCGACAACGGCGGCCCGACCGCGACCCACGTACCGCAGGCCGGTAGTGCCGCGATCGACGGCGGCAATCCAGCCGGCTGCACGGACGAGAACGGCGCGGCGCTCGCGACCGATCAGCGGGGGACGCTGCGTCCCGTCGATGGCGACGGCGACGGCGACCCGCGCTGCGACCGCGGCGCCGTCGAGGCGCAATGACACGCGTCCTCGCCGCGCTCGCCTTGGCCGCGACGCTGCTCGTCCCGCCGACCGCACGTGCCGGGGACGCGGAGCTCATCGCGCGCGCCCTGCCTCGCCTCGTCCATCGCGGCGGGCCCTTCCTCGCGCACACGCGCATCGTCACGGTGACGTTCGCAGCGGACGACGCCGCGCTCGTCCGCCACCTGGCACGCTTCGGCGACGTGATCACCCGCAGCGGCTGGTGGCGCACCGTGACCGAGGGCCTCTGTGCCGCAAACGGGGAGTGCATGGGAACGGGGCGACCGGGGCGTCACGTCGTCCTCGCGGACGATCTCTCCGCCGAGCTGCACGCGACCGCGCTCGCGGCACTCCTCGAACGGGCGATCGCCGCCGGGACGCTCGGCGCGCTCGACGACGACACGCTCGTGCTCGTCTATCTGCCCGCCGGGGTCGCACTCCGCGACGCCTTCGTCCCGCGCTACTGCGGCGGCGGCCCCCGCGGCTTCCATCGCGCCCTTCGCCTCCCCGCACAGACCCTGCCCTACGCGGTCGTCCCGCGCTGCGGCGACGCCGCCGACCTCACCGCGACCGCGAGCCACGAGATCCTCGAGGCGGCGACCAACCCCGACCCGTCGCGGCGCGGCTTCGCGTTCGACGGCGGCTCGACGACGGCCGGCTTCACCGCCGCCGGCGTCGAGCCGGTCGACCCGTGCGGCCTCCTCACCCGCGCCGGCCACCGCACCACGGCCGACGGCTTCGTCGTGCAGCGCGCCTGGTCCAATCGCGCCGCCGCGCGCGGCATCGACCCGTGCGTCCCGGATCGAAGCGACCGGCCCTTCCACGCCCTCGTCCCGGCCCAGCCGACCATTCGCCTGCGACGACCGGGCGAGCGCGCAACCGTCGTCGTGACTGCGGCCGCGTCGCAGCCGACGGCGCCCTGGGACGTCGCAGCGATCGACCTCACCGGCGAGCAGCGCGGCGCGCGCTACCTCGACGTCTCCCTCGACCGCACGCGCGCCGCGGCGGCGGACGTGCTCACCCTCACCATCGTCGCGCGTGCGGTCCCGCCCGGCGAGCTCGCGGTCGTCGGTCTCGTCTCGCGCGACGGGACAACGCGGGATCTCTGGCCGCTCGCGGTCGTCATGCGGTGATCCGCGGCGCACCTTTCCATCTGTGCACCGACGTCACGAAGCGACGTCGTTCGTAACGGGCACCGCCGCGTTCAGCGCAGCACCCAAGGGACCGCGATCCGGAACTCCGTCTCGTAGGCGCAGGTCGTCCCGGTGCTGATGGTCGTCGAGAGGTAGCGCGCGAGCGGGCGATGGTGGGCGGCGATGCGCTCGATCGCCGAGCGGATCGCCCGCGTCACGTTCAGCCGGGCGCGCTCCTGCGGCGATCCGGCCTTGCGCGCTCGCCCACCGAGCCCGACCGCCGAAGCGAGCTCCTGCAGGATGAAGTCGATCTCGTCCTGCACCTTCGCGGCTCGGCCCTCGTCGTTGAAGGCGCGCGCCCGCTCGAGGTCCTCGTTCAGCTCCACGAGCCGGCGTCGGTACGAGGCCCGTGCCGGGGTATCGAGCACGTCGCTGCCGTCGCCCGGCTCGCCGGCGCGCAGACCGCTCTCGCGCGCCTCCGCCGCGCTCGCGCGCCGTGCCTCCGGATCGGCGCCGAGCCCCGCGAGCTCGCTCGCCGGCACGCGCTGCCCGGCTGCCCGAGCAGCGTCGCCAAGTACACGAAGCCGCGCGAGCCGCGGAGACGGAAGCGCTTCCCCTGGTACGCGATCGTCCACACCTCGCCGTCGCAGCGAAACACGTTCGGCGCCGTCATGGCGTCGCCGCTGAAGCGCTCGAGCGTGCCCTCGGAGCGGTCGACCAGGACGCCCATCGCCGCGTGGTAGTCGCGCAGCACCGCCATCACCTCCTCCGGCTCCGCCGCCTCCGCGAAGGCCGTGAAGCCGCGCAGCGCCGCCGCGAGGACCGTCACCTCGGCGCGATGCGTCCGCAGCGGGTCGGCGGCGTCGCCCGCGACCAGTACCTCGGCGACCGCCGGCGCGAAGAAGCGCTTCAGGCGGGTGAGCCGTTCGAGCTCCTCGACCTGCGCCCGCACGCGGGCTTCGAGTCCGGCGTTCAACCGCGCCAGCTCCGCGGCTCGTCGGAGTCGGCGGGTGCCGAGACGAGGGTCGCGAGCTGAGGCTCGAAGCGGGCCGGCAGCGCTGCCGAAGGGCGGCGGGTCGCCATCGCGCCGGAGGGTAACGGCGACCGCGACGGGATGCCATCACGGCGGCGAGTGAACATCCGTTCATCGGTCGTGAACGCCCACGTGACCATGAGACGCCGCCAACGCCTCCACTCCGCCCTCTGCTTGCTTCTTCTCTCGTGGGTCTGCGCGGCGTCGCCGGCGGAGGCCTCGAAGTGCAACGCCGTCAAGCTCCTCGCGACGGGAAAGCGGACGGCCACGGATCTCGCATGTCACGCCAAGGCCGTCGCCAGAGGCAAGCCCCTCACCGCCGACTGCGTCGCTGCCGCGGTCGCCAAGCTGCCCGCCGCCTTCGCCAAAGCCGAGACGGCCGGCGACTGTACGAGCACCGGGGACGTCGAGACGTTCGCGGCGAGCGTCGCGGGGCTCGTTACGGACGTCACGACACGGCTCGGCGGGCCCGGCCCGAGCGCGTGCACCGCGCTCAAGCTCAAGGCCGCCGGCAAGAGAGCGGCCACCCGGCTCGGGTGCCAAGCGGCCGCCGTCAAAAAGGGACGGGGCGCCGCCGTCGACCCGAAGTGCAGCACGAAGGTCGAGCACAGCTTCCTCGCGGCGTTCGCGAAGGCCGAGCGCAAGGGGGATTGCCTCGCCGGCACCGGCGACGCACCGGCGGTCGCGACGCTCCTGGATGCATTCGCGCACGGCCGGCGCGCGATCGTCGCACCGCCGGTCACGACGTGCAGTCCGCTC
>JADLHM010000036.1 GCA_020848745.1 Deltaproteobacteria bacterium
CGGGCGCGGCCTTGTGCTTCGGGAAGTCGCGGAGGAACTCGACGAGAGCCCCTTCGTACGCCGGCTGGTTCGCCGGCGTCGGATCGGCGGCATAGCCCGCCTCGCTCGCCTTGAAGCGCAGATACGCGGCGTCGTCGCGATACTTGCCGTCTTTCTCGGCCAGGATCTGGTCGAAGACGGCGATCGCCCCGGCGCGGTCGCCGCTCCGAAAGCGCGACAGCCCGAGGAGGTAGCGCGCCTCGCTCTGGTTCTT
Source organism: Deltaproteobacteria bacterium (assembly GCA_020848745.1). Lineage (NCBI taxonomy): Bacteria > Pseudomonadati > Myxococcota > Myxococcia > Deltaproteobacteria bacterium. The sequence goes on from JADLHM010000036.1 coordinate 254, forward strand.
CCTCGCCTCGTCGTCGGTCGCGGCCAGCACCTGCTCGAGCTTCGGGATCGCCTCCTTGAACTTGCCCGAGGCGACGAGCTGCTTCGTGACGTCCCACTCGGAAGGCGGCGGGGGCACGTCCTTCGCCTTCGGACCCGCCCAGTTCTTCGGGTTGTCGAGCCCGTTGCGGACGATCTGCGTCGCGCGCGCCCCCCACGGGCCGCCCTCGGCCTGCAGTTGCGACAAGAGCGACGCCGCCTCGCCCTGATACGCCGCCTTCTGCCCCGGCTGGCCGGCGGCCGCCATGAGCAGCGCGCGGGCGCGGGTGTAGCGCGCACGCGGCAGGTCCCCCGGGGGCGCGCCGTCGAGCGCCTGCTTCGACGCCCGCAGGGCGTCCGCGCTCCGCCCGACCCGCACGTACGACTCGGCGAGCGCGAGCTGCGCCTTCCGCACGCGCTCCGGCGAGGCGCCCTTCATCTGTGCGACCGCCTCGAAATCCCCGATGGCCCAATCCACGTGGTCGAGCTCGAGATAGGCGAGCCCGCGCCCCAGGCGGCTCTCGGCGACGATCGGGTTGTCGCTCTGCGCGGTCGCGAACTCGCCGAAGCCGGCCGCCGCCTTGTCGAGGAGCTCCCGGCGCTTCGCGCCGCCGAAGAAGAGCGCCCCGCGGTAGCGCAGCCAGTTCAGGTAGTAGAGCGCCTGCACCGCGAGCGCCTGGTGCTCCCTGTACGCCGGCGACTCGGCCAGGGCGTCCATGTCGCCGTCCGCGTCGATGACGCTCTGGTTCATCCGGTCGAGCGCCTGCCGATGCGACTCGTAGCTGCGTTCCAGAGGTCCGGCGATCGCCTCGTAGGTGCTCGCCGCGCCGGCGTCGGCGGCATCGGCCGCGTCGAGGAACTGCAGCGCGATCCGCCCGAGCCGATCGATTGCCGCCTGCTCTCCCGCGCCGCCCGATCCCGGACTGAGCCCGGCGCCGTGCGCTTGCGCGCGCAGGTCCGCCAGCGACGCGCCCGTGGCGGCGCCCGGCGAGCCGGCGACGAGCAGCGCCGCCACGGCCGCCGCCGCGCCGAGGAGTCGGAAGCTCCGGGCGCGCATCTACTCGAGCTTGCCCATGTACTTCGCCATCTCGACGCGCCAGCGCGTGCCGAAGGTGAGGATCATCACCTGGCGCAGCAGCGACTTTTCCTCGCCGAGCGCGATGAGCTCGCCGCCGCCCTGGCTCGTGATGACGCGATAGGTGTCGCTCACCTCCTGGTAGAAGGCGGGCATCGGCGTCGGCTTGAACTCGCCCCGCGAGCCGTGCGCGACCCAGTCCGCGCGCTCGTACTCGTCGTGCAGGCGCTTGGTGACGTCGATGGCCCCGATGGCGCCGTTCTTCTCCTTGAGGTCGCGGACGAGCTTGAGAAGCGCCGGCATGGTCTGCGGATGCGGCGGCGAGCTGCCGATGATGATCATGATGCGGCGCGCGATCTTCCGCCACGAGAGCTCGGTCATCGCGGCGTCTACGGCCTCGTACACGGCCTCCGGATAGTCGCCGCCGCCGTCGGAGCGCAGGTTCACCACGAAGGCCTGCACCTTGTCGGTCTTGAAGCTGAAGTCCACCCACTTCGTGACGTACTCGTCGCCCTTGTCTCGGTACGCGACGACGGCCACGCGGCTCGACGGCACCATACGCTGGAGGTCGGCGATGAAGCCCCGCACCTGGTTCTTCACGTCGTCGATGATCGACTGCATGCTGTTGGTGGTGTCGATCAGGAGCACGAGGTCGACGCCGACCTTGCGCAGGCTGCCGAGCACGTCGCCGAAGCCGCTTCCTCCGGGGCCGCCCCCGGCGAGCCCCGAGCCGCCGAACGAGAGCGGGATGTCGAGGCTCCCCGGCGCCGCGCCGACGCTCGGCGCGACGCCGATCCGCGGCAGGTCGGGCGCCCGCACGTTGGCGACCGCGGCGGGCGCGCTCGGGCCCGCGACCGAGCCGGCGGTCCGCGGCTGCGTGATCACCGGACGCAGCTGCCCGGCGATGTCGGTCAGCGCGGGCGCACCGTCGACGTCCGAGTCCTCGACCGCCGCCGGCGGCTCGACGATCTTCACGTTGATCTTCCGGACCTGCTTCGCGACGGTCACGCTGATGGTCGCGAGGGCGAGCAGCAGGCCGGCATGAAAGGCCGCCGACAAGAGAAACGCCGGAAGGGCGCTGCGGACCGGAAAGGCGTTCGCGAGCGGGTCGTCCTCGGGCGGCGGTTTGGCGGGAGCACTCATCGGCGACTCGTCTGGTGCGGTGTCCGGGCGCGCCGCGAGCCTACTGGGCCGCCCTCCCCCGCTCCGCGGCGATCGCCACCTGCGTCGCCCCCGCGCGCTGCGCCGCCGAGAGGATCCGGACGGCGTCGCCGAGCAGCACCTCGCGGTCGCCCTGGAGCACGACGGGCGTGTCGGGGCGCGTGGCGAGGAGGCTCTTCAGCGTGCCTTCGAGCCCTTCGAGAGCGACGAGGTCGGCGTTCACGTAGATCTCGTGGAGCGGCGTCACCGTGATCGTGATCTCGCGCGGCGCGCTCTGCGTGCTGTCGACCTCGGGGAGCATGACCTTGGCGCCGGTGTCGACCATGGCGACGCTCGTCACCATGAAGATAATGAGGAGTACGAGGAAGATGTCCGTCAGCGGCGTGATGTTGATGTCGGCCATGATGTGCGACCGACCACCGGCGGGAAGCTTAGCGAAGGCCATCCGCGACCCTCGCCTGGCGCGGCGCGCGGCTGCCGGCGGTGCGCAAGGCCTCGATCAACCGGGCCGCACCGATGGTCAGTGCCGCCTCGATGCGATCCAGCCGGACCTGGAAGTAGTTGTAGAAGATGAGCGCGATGATGGCGACGCCGAGGCCGAGCGCGGTCGCGACGAGCGCCTCGGAAATGCCGCTCGCCACCACCGCGAATCCGCCGCTCCCGAGCGCCGCCATGTTGTGGAAGGCCTTGATGATGCCGACGACGGTGCCGAAGAGGCCGATGAACGGGGCGCTCGACGCGACCGTCCCCAGGATCCAGAGCGGCCGCTTCAGCTGCTCGATCTCCTCGAAGCGCCGTTCGGCGCCGAGGTCGGCCAGGTCCTCCGCGTCGAGCGCGCCGCCCTGACGGACCACCTCGGCGAAGACGCGCCCGGGCGCCGAGCCGCGCGCGGCCTCGGCCTGCTGCAACGCGGCCTCGACGTCGCCGCGCGCGAGATCGGCATGCACGCCGCGCGTCAGCTCGGCGGTTTCGCCCACCAGGTTGCGGAAGCTCCACAGCCGCTCGGCGATCACGGTGACGCTCACGATCGACATGACGATGAGCGGGTACGTGGCGAGCCACCCCTGCTGGATCATGGCGAGCATGTTCAAGTTCGCGGTCGGTTCCACTCGGTGGGCTCCTCTCTCACGGGTGCAGCGGACTCCGGCACTCTTCGTCGACGCTACACGATCGCTACCGTCCGGGCAAAATCACGAAGCGATATATGAAGGCAAGTAGGGGTTCCGATCGCCGAAAACGTTCCGAGCGGAAATGGCACGCGAGCGCACCTCGGCTTTTGCGCCCCTCGGTGGCCTGTGGTACTCGCAGCTCGCCTTGGGGTCGCGCATCTTCGCCACCAAATCGGTCGAAGTGCTGCGCGCCGAGCTCGCCTCCGCCGATCGACTGCATCGCGTGCTCGGGCCGGTCGCGCTCACGTCGCTCGGCGTCGGCGCCATCATCGGCGCCGGCATCTTCGTCATGACCGGTCTCGCGGCGCGCGATTTCGCCGGCCCCTCGTTGATGCTGTCCTTCGTGCTGGCCGGCACCGGCTGCGCGCTTGCCGCGCTGTGCTATGCCGAGTTCGCCTCGATGATTCCGGTCGCGGGGAGCGCGTACACGTACGCGTACGCGACGCTCGGCGAGCTCGCGGCCTGGATCATCGGCTGGGATCTCGTGCTCGAGTACGCGATCGCGTCGTGCGCGGTCGCGCACGGCTGGTCGCACTACCTCCAGGCGTTTCTCGGACTCTTCGAGGTCCACCTGCCTCCCGCGCTCGCGATCGACCCCATGAGCGCCGCCCCGGAGGTCGTCGCGGGGGCCTGGCACCTCGGCCCCGTCCCGATCGTGTTCGATCTGCCGGCGGTGGCCGTCGTGCTGCTGCTCACGGGCGTACTCGTCGTCGGCATCCGCGAAAGCGCGGGCCTCAACTCCCTGATCGTCGCGCTCAAGCTCGGCATCGTCATCTTCGTCATCGCCGCCGGGCTCGGGCACGTCGACACGGCGAACTGGCATCCGTTCTTCCATCACGAGAAAGGACTCGCCGGCACGTTTCAGGGCGCCGCGTACGTGTTCTTCGCGTACATCGGCTTCGACTCGATCAGCACCCACGCCGAGGAAGCCCGGAACCCCGAGCGCGACGTCCCGATCGGCATCCTCGTCTCACTCGCCCTCTGCACCGTGCTCTACATCGCGGTCGCGGGCGTGCTGACCGGCATGGTGCCCTACACGCAGCTCGACATCGACGCCCCGATCGCGCACGCCTTCGCGAGCTTCGGGCTGCCGGTCGCGACCTTCATCGTCGCCTTCGGCGCCGTCGCGGGGATCACGAGCGTCCTCCTGGTCATGATGTTGAGCCAGGCGCGCATCCTCCTCGCCATGGCCCGGGACGGGCTTCTCCCGCCCGGCTTCTTCGCCGCGATCCACCCGCGCTATCGCACGCCTCACCGCTCGACCATCCTCGTCGGCGTGATCGTCGCGGTGGTCGCGGCGCTGCTGCCGCTGAAGGTGCTGGCGGAGCTCGTGAACATCGGAACGCTGTTCGCGTTCGTCGTCGTCTGCGCCGCGGTCCTGATCATGCGCTACACCCGCCCCGACGTGCCGCGCCCGTTCCGCACCCCGTTCGTCCCGGTCGTGCCGGTGCTCGGGATCGCCGCGAACCTCACGCTCATGATCGCGCTCGGGTGGCACAACTGGGCGCGCCTCTTCGCCTGGCTCGCGATCGGCCTCGTGATCTACGGCTGCTACGGCTACCACCAGAGCCGCTTCGCGCCGGTCCGCGTCGACCGATAGGGGGCGCTCCCCCGTCGCGAGACCGTCACAAATGTTTCTCCGGCAGCATGCGCTCATGCAGGATGCGCACGATCTCGATACCGCCCTCGATACGACGCAGGTAGAGCACGTGGCGTTCGCATCGCCAGCGCAGGAGCTGTGGCCGCTGCGGAACAGGACGGGCGTGCTTCAGGTTGCTCGGAAGGATCTGCTCACACGTGCGTTCCAGAAAGTCGAGGTATTTGGCGCACTGCGTGACGCCCCCGTGGGCACGCGTGTACTCGGCGATGGCATCGAGGTCACGCTCAGCGTCCTTCGTGTAGTGGACACGGGTGCTCACCGGATTCCATGACGTCGACGTAGGCGCGCAAAGACCTGCGGGCGCGCCCGAC
>JADLHM010000037.1 GCA_020848745.1 Deltaproteobacteria bacterium
CACGACCCTGCTATCGCTTCTCATGGCGTCATCCTCCGGCGCCCGCCTACCAGCGGACGCGAGTTGTGGATCAACTCGCCGGAGAATGACGCCTTTTTCCTTTTCTACCAATCAACCGACACTACCCGCATCCTGCACTTCAACGTGACCGCGAATCCCACGGCGACGTGGGTCGTCCAACAGCTGCGCGAGGCCTTCCCTTTCGACACGGCACCACGCCACCTGATCTTCGACCGGGACGCGATCTTCTCCGCGTCCGTCGCCTCGACGATGACGTCGTTCGGCATTCAGCCCACCAGGACCGCGTGGAAGAGCCCCTGGCAGAATGGCGTCGCGGAGCGATGGGTCGGCAGCATCCGCCGCGACGTGCTCGATCACGTCGTCGTGCTCAACGAGCGTCACCTGCGCCGGCTGCTCACGGACTACGTCGCCTACTACCACGACGACCGCACGCATCTCGGCCTCGACAAGGCGACTCCGACGTCACGATCCGCAGCTCCGTGCCCCGCGGGAGACGCCGAGGTCGTCGCTCTGCCACGCCTCGGTGGATTGCACCACCGCTATGAGTGGCGCGCCGCCGCGTAGCGCGCGAGTCAACGAGGCCAACCCGGTCTCCGGCTTCGCTGCCAGACGCCACCGATGTCCGATGTGGCGCCGCTCGGCTCGGCGTCGGCAACAACCGCGACGCCACTCGTTTCTGGCGTGCCGCTCCCAACTCCACGCCGCCAGGTGCCCGATCGCTGACCTCGCCAAGTCCGTCGCGACCGCATCCTCATCCCGGTTCAACACATCGTCTCGACAGATCCAAAAATTTTGGCGAAGCACAGCTGGAGCAGGCAGAGCGCCGGGAAACCGGCCGCTCCGCGATCCTGGCAAGGCCTTCTACCAGGCGGAAACCGCCCTCCAGATCGTCGACTTGTTGGACGACCCGGAGGACGGTTCGAATTGGTTGCGTAAGTGGAGGCGGGGGGAATTGAACCCCCGTCCGAAGGTGATCCGCCGAAAGCCCCTACATGCGTAGCCGGTGCTTTGATGTCGGGCTTTCGGCTCCCATCGGCAGGATCCTCGGCCCCATTCGGTTTAGGTTTCGGCTACCGCTTTACCGACGTCGTCGGCAGCCTAGCCCGAAGTGCGTCGCCCCAACCGCGCCTACGGGCGCAGCGCGGTGGGACGTCGTTGCTTAATTAAGCAGCGAGAGCGTAGGAATCGTCTGCGTTTAAGCAGTCCGCTTTTGTTGACGGGGCCTGCGGAATCCCCGGCATGCGACTCTGGTTTCACAGCCTCCGTCGAACCCGATCGCCCCCATGGCGTGCGGTGACTTGAGCTCGCGCGACTATAAGACCGGGTTCGGTGCCTGGCAACCCACGAACCATGGCGCGTCCGCAAGCGCGCCGCTCAGCGTGCGGCGGCGATCAGCCCCGCGAGATCGTGCTCCAGGAGCTCTCCGATGCGGTCGATGGTGACGTCGGCCTCGCGATACCCCGCAAGCGCCTTGGAATCGGCTGCGTAGTGACCCTGGCGCGGGAAGACCGTCGTGACCCGCCCCCCCCACACCTTCTTCACCGCATCGAGGATGCGGAGCTTGTCGTCCACCAGCACGTAGCGCTCGGCCGGGTAGCGGCGCTCGACGTCGTCGAGCTCGACCTCTTTGTGGATATAGATGAGGACGTTCTTGTCCACCGCCTCGAAGAGGCCGGAGCGCTCGACCTTGCGGGGCTGGAACACCACGTCGCCGTCCGACAGGATCACGGTCGGACCCCAGGCGCGCAGGTGCTCGATCACGTCGAGCGAGTTCGGGTAGAGCCGGTTCGCGAACGGGTAGTTCACGAGGAAGTACGACACCGTGAGGAGATGCGGGTCGCGCGGGTGCTCCACCCGATAGCGCTGGAGGGCGCCGAGATAGTCGGCGTAGCCGAGCTCGTTCCTGATCTCCTCGAAGATCGCCCAGTAGCGCTGCTGGCGTTCGGGACCAACCTCGCGCTCGAGGTGCCGCATCAGATCCGCGACGATTCGATCGTTGTCGAGCAGCGTGTTGTCGACGTCGAGCAGGAACACCACCGACTGCTTCGCCATGGCTTTCTCCCCCCGTCCCGGTCACCCGCGCTTGCGGTCGGATCGCATCGCGCGCGCGGTCTCCCGTTTCGCCTCGCGTTCCTTGATCGACTGCCGCTTGTCGTGCAGCTTCTTGCCGCGGCCGAGCCCGAGCTCCACCTTCGCCCGCCCGCGGGCGTTGAAGTAGATGCGAAGGGGAATCAGGGTCAAGCCTTGCTGCTTGAGCTTGCCTTCGAGGCGGTCGATCTCGAGGCGGTGCAGCAGGAGCTTCCGGCTGCGGGTCGCCTCGTGGTTGTCGCGCGACGCGGGGTCGTAGGGACTGATGTGGACGTTGGTGATGAAGGCCTCGCCGCGGCTGATGCGGGCGAAGCTGTCGACGAGGTTGGCCCGCCCCGCGCGCAGCGACTTCACCTCGCTGCCGGTGAGCACGAGCCCCGCCTCGATCGTCTCCTCGATGAAGTAGTCGTGCCGCGCCCGGCGGTTCACGACCATCGGCGGTTGGGAAGACCCGGCCATGGACCGAGCCTTCTACCTCGCCTAGCGAACGACCGACAGCGCCCCGTGGGGGTTCTCGCCCCGCCGCATCTTGTTGTTGCCGTCGACGTACACGACCTTCGGCACGAGGTTCCGCGCCTCCTCCTCGTTCATGCCGGCGAAGGTCGCGATGATGAGCAGGTCGCCGCGCTGGACCTTGCGCGCCGCGGAGCCGTTCACGCAGATCGTCCCCGAGCTCGGCGGACCGGGAATGACGTAGGTCTGGAAGCGCTCCCCGTTGTTCACGTTCCACACGTGCACCTGCTCGTGCGGGAGGAAGTCCGCGGCATCCATGAGCACGGAGTCGACGGTGATGCTGCCTTCGTACGTGAGATCCGCATCGGTGACGGTGCAGCGATGAATCTTGGATTTCATCATGGTGCGGGTCATGAGCTTCTCCTCTCGAGCAGGCGATTGTCGATGAGACGGGTGGAACCGATCCAGACGGCGAGCGCGAGGAGCGCCCGGTGGTCGGCGTCGACGACGGGCGCGAGCGTGTCCGGGTCGACGAGCGCAACGTACTCGGCACGCGCGAGCGGCTCGCGCGCGAGCACGGCGGAGGCGGCATCGAGGATGGCCGTCGACGCACGCGCCCCGGAGGCGACCGCCGCCTCGGCCGCGGCGAGCGCCGACGAGAGACAACGCGCGGCGTCGCGTTCCGCCTCGTCGAGGTGGCGGTTGCGCGAGCTCATCGCGAGGCCGTCGGCCTCGCGCACGATGGGCGCCCCGAGCACGTCGACGTCGAGGAACAGGTCTCGCACCATCCGACGGATGAGCGCGAGCTGCTGATAGTCCTTCTCACCGAACACCGCTACGTCCGGCTGCACGATCGCGAGGAGCTTCCACACGACCGTCGTAACTCCGCGGAAGTGGCCCGGCCGGTGCGCCCCGCAGAGAGGCTGCGCGAGCTGCTCGACCGTCACGAAGGTCTGCGACTCCGCCGGGTAGATCTCGTGCACGTCGGGCGCGAACAGCACGTCGGCGCCGGCGCCGGCGAGAAGCGCGCCGTCCCGCTCGAGGTCGCGGGGGTAGCGGGCGAAGTCGTCGGCGCGATCGAACTGGACCGGATTCACGAAAACCGACGCCACCACCCGGTCGGCGTGTCGCCGCGCGAGCGCGACGAGCGAGAGGTGGCCGTCGTGGAGCGCCCCCATGGTGGGCACGAGCGCCACCTTGAGGCGGTCGCGTCCTCGCACCTCGCGGCTCCAGGCCTGCATCGCGCTCACCTGTTCGATCGCCCGCACATCCGATCCTTAGGCGCCGACGATCGTCCTAGCCGACGGCGCGCTTGCGGCGCGCCGGACGCGGACCGTTGCCGGCGGCTTCGCCGCCCTCGGCCCGCAGCAGGAACGAGTGCGCGTCGTCGGGGAAGGTGCCGGTCTGCACCTCGCGCACGTACTCGGCGACGGCCTCGTGCGAGGCCCGGCCGATCTCGGCGTAGCGCTTCACGAACTTCGGGGTGAAGCGGTCGAAGAGCCCGAGCAGATCGTGCAGGACCAGGATCTGGCCGTCGCAGTGCACGCCGGCGCCGATGCCGATCGTCGGGATCGTGAGGCGCATCGTGATCTCCTCGGCGAGGTCGAGCGGAATCCCCTCGAGCACGACGGCGAAGGCGCCCGCCTCCTCGACCGCGAGCGCGTCGGCCATCACGCGCTCGCGCTGTCCCGGACCGCGGCCCCGCCGGCGGCCCTGGACCTTGTGGCCGCCCATGCGGTGCACCGACTGCGGCGTGAGGCCGATGTGGGCCATGACCGGGATGTCGACTGCGGTGAGCGCGCAGATGGTGTCGGCCATGGGGATGCCGCCCTCGAGCTTCACGGCCTCACAGGCGCCTTCCTTCACGAGCCGCCCGGCGTTGCGGAGCGCCTCCTCGCGGCTCACCTGGTACGAGAGGAACGGCATGTCGCCGACGAGCAGCGCGCGCGTGCGGCCGCGCGCCACCATGCGGCAGTGGTAGATCACCTCGTCCATGGTGACCGGGAGCGTGGTGTCGAGCCCCTGCACCACCATGCCGAGCGTGTCGCCGACCAGGATGACGTCGACACCCGCCCGGTCGACGATCTGCGCGAACGGAAAATCGTAGGCCGTGAGCGCCGTGATCTTCGTTCCCGCCTCCTTCATGCGCTGGAGGTCGGGCACCGTCACCTTCCGTTCCATGAAAAAAGCCTCCCGAACCGATTCGGAAGGCTTCGTCTGCCGGCGAACTCCCGCCCACGCCTCTCCCGCGTGCCGCGATGGCCGCATCAATCAGGGATTGAAGTCGACCTCGCTTCAGGAGAAACGCGCTTGGCCCGGCGCGCGCTGCGTTCCGTCTCGGTCCCGTCTGTCGTTGGCTACCGGCCGGTAGCTACTGGGATCCAAGCGGTATGTATTGCTGCATTCCCTTCTTGGCGCTGCGGATCTCGCGGATCAGATCCTCGAGATCCCTACCCTGCTCGACGAAGTCGATGTCCGAGCAGTTGACGACCAGAACCGGCGCTTCGGAATACTCGTGAAAAAAGCTTCGGTACGCTTCGATCAGCCCTTCGAGATAGGCCTCGCTGATGCCCCGCTCGAAGTCGCGGTTTCGCTTCCGCAACCGTCGCTTCAATACCTCAGGCCGCGCCTCCAAGTAAATGACCTGGTCCGGAACGGGGATCGGGTCGCTCATGAGCGCCAGGACCTCCCTATAGAGGGCGAGCTCCGGCCCCTCGAGATTGAGCTCGGCAAAGAGGCGGTCCTTGGCAAAAAGGTAATCGACGACGAGCCCCCGGCCATCGCGCCCGGCCGTGAGCGCCCGCTGCTGCTGGTACCGATCGAGCAGGAATCGCAGCTGGGTCGCGAGCGCCGCCCGGCCGGGGTCGGCATAGAACCGCTCCAGGAACGGGTTGGCGTCGGGCCGCTCCTCGACCAGGGCGGAACCGAAGGCGTCGGCCAGACGCCGCGCGAGGCTGGTCTTCCCGACCCCGATCGGCCCTTCGACGACGATGTAGCGCTGCTCCACCACGTCCGGGCGGCCCCCTAGCACGCGGCCTCGCCGGGTGTCGAGAAAGTCGTCGGCGCGCGGCGGGCCGCGGGAGTGCCTGCGAATTGAGCCCCTGCAGCGGCGCTGCTAATCCCTCGCGATGCCCTCGCTTCGCGCCGCGGTCGCGCGCTGCTTCCTCGGTGGCCTTCCCGGAACGACCCTCGACCGCGACACCCGCCGCCTCCACGCCGAGGTGCCGTTCGCCGGCGTCACGCTCTTCCGCCACAACGCGAGCGATCCGGTATCGATGCGCGCGCTCGTCCGCGACCTCCACGCGCTCGATCAGGCGGCGCCGCCGCTCGTCGCGATCGACCACGAGGGCGGGCGCGTGCACCGCGTCGCGCCTCCGTTCACGCACTTCCCGGCGGCGGCCGCGATCGCGCCGCGCGGGCTCCGCGCCGTCCGCGCCGCCGCGACCGCCATGGCGCGCGAGCTCGCCGCGCTCCAGATCGACCTCACCTTCGCGCCGGTCCTCGACGTCGCGAGCAATCCCGCGAACCCCGTGATCGGCGATCGCGCCTTCGGCACGACGCCGGAATCAGCCGCGCGCGCCGCGCTCGCCGCCTTTCGCGCGACCCGCGCCGCCGGCCTCCTCACCTGCGGCAAGCACTTCCCCGGCCATGGCGACACCGCCGTCGACTCGCACCTCGAGCTCCCCATCGTCGCCCGCGATCGCCGCGGCCTCGGACGCGTGGAGCTGCCGCCGTTCCGCAACGCGATCCGCGCCGGCATCCCGATGCTGATGACGGCCCATGTGCGCTACCCGGCGCTCGACCCGACGCTGCCGGCGACGCTCTCCCCCCGGATCATCACCGGCCTGCTACGACGCCGACTCGGCTTCCGCGGCGTCATCGCCACCGACGACCTCGAGATGCGGGCGATCGCCGACCATTGGGGACCGGGCGAGACCGCGGTCCGCGCCCTCGAGGCCGGCTGCGACCTCCTCCTCTTCTGTCACCGCCAGGACTGGCTCTGCGAGGCCGTCGACGCCGTGGAGCGCGCCGTGAGCACGGGGCGCCTCGCCGAGACCCGCATCGCCGACGCGTTCCGCCGCGTCTCCCGCCTCATGCGGTGGCGCCGGAACCACACGCGGCGCGAACGGCTCGCGGTCGTCGGCTGCGCGGCGCACCGGCGGATCGCCGCCGATCTCCGCGCCGGCTGAGGTTGCTCAGCCTTTCTTGCTCTGGCGCTTCGCGCTCGACCGTGGGCGCGCCGCCGCCTCGCTCTTCGGCGCCTCGCCCTTCACGACACGCGGCAGGCTCTTGTTGAAGGGCGGGCGCGCGATCCCGCGCTCGGTGATGATCGCGGTGACCAGATCGTGCGGGGTCACGTCGAACGCCGGATTCGCGACCCGGATGCCCGACGGCGCGATCTGGCGATCGAAGATGTGCGTGACCTCGCGGCTCCCGCGCTCTTCGATCGGGATCTTGTCGCCGCGCGGGCATCCGAGATCGATCGAAGACGTCGGCGCCGCCACGTAGAACGGGATGCCGTGGCGGTGCGCGAGGACGGCGACGGTGTAGGTCCCGATCTTGTTGGCGACGTCGCCGTTGGCGGCCGTACGGTCGGTGCCGACGATGACGCAGTCGATCAGGCCCTCTTTCATCATGTGACCGACCATGTTGTCGGTGACGAGGGTCGCGGGGATGTGCTCCTTCTTGAGCTCCCACGCCGTAAGTCGGGCGCCCTGCAGGTACGGGCGCGTCTCACTGCAGTACACGCTGATGCGCTTGTCGGCCTCGACCGCCGCGCGCATGACGCCGAGCGCGGTGCCGTAGCCCGCGGTGGCGAGCGCGCCTGCGTTGCAGTGCGTGAGGATCGTCGAGCCGTCCTCGATGAGCGCCGCGCCGTGCCCGCCGAGCGCGCGGTTGGCGGCGATGTCCTCCTCGTGGATCGTCCGCGCCTCGCGCTCCAGCATGAGACGGAGCGTCTCGACGTCGCGCGTCTCGTTCTGCACGTACACCCGCCGCATGCGCTCGATCGCCCAGAACAGGTTCACCGCGGTCGGCCGGGTGGCCGCGAAGGTGCGGCAGATCTTGTCGAACTCGCGGCGGAGCTCCTCGCGCTTGAGCGTCCGGACGCCGAGCGCGATGCCCATCGCGGCGGCGACGCCGATCGCGGGCGCCCCGCGAATGACCATGTCTTTGATGGCGCGGGCGACCTCGCGATAGTTGCTGTAGACGCGATAGACCTCGCGTACGGGTAGCAGACGTTGATCGATCATGACGACGCGACCTCGCGTCCATTCGATCGTGCGCACGCGGGTTCGTCGGGGAGCTTGGGGCATCGCGGTCACCATCCTCGTCCGGATCGGCGGACTATAGCACGCGGTTCCGAGGACGACAGCGCAAATCGTGGCGCGCGCGAGCGCTCAGGCCGCACGGCGAAGCCACCCGAGCCCGGTATGGCGCGCGAGCACGCCGCGGATTCCATCGCGTCCCCGGAACCCGAGCTGCTCGGCCGCCCGCGTCGTATCGGCGACGAAGGTCTCGCGGAGATACGCGACGTGCTCGCCCGGCACGAGGCCCGCACCGACGACCCACAAGCTCCGGAGCAGCGGCCGCAGGATCGGCTCGACGAAAGCGGCGCGCACGCGGCCGCTCAACTTGATCACCGTCGACCAGGGCAGGACGCCGTCGGCGGCGACGTTGAACGCGCCGTCGTACCGGCCGTGCACGGCGAGACGCGTCGCTTCGACGAGATCCTCGACGTGCAGGAGCTGCACCAGCGGATCGGCACCGAGCACCGCAGGAACGAACGCGGCGGCGAGGAGCCGCGCGGTCAGCGTGCGATCGTCCCCGAGCATCGGCGCCGCGCGCAGCATCGCGATCGGCAGCCCCGTCCGGGTCCGCAGGCTCGCGACCTCCTGCTCGACCGCCACCTTGTCGGCGACCCACGGATACGCGCCGCCGCCGCGCAGCGGCGCGTCGTCGTCGAGATACTGCGGGTTGTCGCCGCGGGCGCCGTAGCTCGCCGTCGTACCGAGCACGACGACGTTCTCGACGGTCCCCGCGCGGCGCGCGTTGTCGGCGATCGCGCGGAAGACCGCGCGCGTCCCCAGCACCTCGAGCTCGTGCGCCGCCTCGACGTCACGGCGCGGCGTATCGTGGAACGCGGCGTGGACGACGGTGTGGACGTGCTCGCGCGCCAGGATCTCGGCGAGCGCGACGTCGGCGAGCGTCGCCGTGAGATCGATGCCGCGAAAGCTCGTGTCGCGAAGGGGCATCGCGGGCGCGCGCCGGTCGAGGAGCACGAGGCGTCCGACGCGCTCGTCGGCCTCGAAGCGGCGCACGAGCGCCGCGCCCGCCGCCCCGTGCACACCCGTCAGGGCCACGACCCGCCGCCGGCGTCGGCGACGCCGCGGCCCCGCCTCGACCGTCGTCCCCTCGTCCACGCGCCGGACGATAGATGCGGGCCGCGACGGGGGCAAGCGAGACGACGCGCGGTGGCGGAACGCCGACGAGGACGGCGGACCGGCCGGCGCGCTTGCCGCTCGCGCGACGTGGACCTGGTGAGGAATGCGGGTTAGGGTCCGCCGATGCTCGAACACCAGCAGAGCTTCACGACGTCGATCGATGCGCCGCTCGCGCTCTGCTACGAGGCGATCGGCGATTTCGACGCGTACCCGACCTGGTCGTCGCCGGTCTCCAAGATCACCGTGCTCGATCGGCATCCCGACGGGAAGGCGCGCCGCGTCGAGTTCGAGGTCGACATGAAGCTGCGCACGGTGCGGTACGTGCTCGAGTACACGTGGCATCCGCCGAACCGTCTCACGTGGAAGATGGCGGAGGGCGACCTCGCCGACATCGAGGGCAGCTACGTCTTCGAAGCCGACGGGCCGAAGCGGACGACCGCGACCTGCTCGCAGGCGATCTCCCTCGGCTTCTGGGTTCCGAGCCTGATCCTGCGCCCGATCGAGCAGACCGCGCTCAAGCAATCGGTCCTCGAGTTCAAGACCGCAGCCGAGCGCCTGGCCGCCGCCAGACCGGGCACGGCGAAGAAGCGCAGCTGAGGCCGGTCACGCGGCCCGGCGGCGTTCGCCGCCCGCGCTCCGCCCGCGGTCGAGGCCCGCGTGCATCCACGCCCGCACCGTGAGGACCGACCAGACCGGCTCCCAGGGCGCGCGGCCGGCGAGAAACGCCTTCCAGAGGCCGTCGAGCGCCTCCTGGCGGAACAGATTCTCGCCGTCGTCGGTGAGCAGGTGCTCCTCGCACGAAGCGCGCAGCTCGTTCCGGAGCCAATGTCCGATCGGCGGGGGCGGCGGCGGCGCGAGGCGCCGCAACAACGGGGG
>JADLHM010000038.1 GCA_020848745.1 Deltaproteobacteria bacterium
CGCTCCTCGCCGCCGGCGAGCAGGTCCTCCCCCAGCCCCATCGTCCCACCTCCCCACCCCGCGAGGGGAATAGCGGACGCTGGGAGCGATCCAAAACCTTCAACCCGGTCTTATGTGACCGGCATTGGTTCTAGGCCGGGGCTACAGCGCGAGGACGCGCCGCGCGGCCGCGGTCGGCGACATTTCGCCCGTGACGACGGCGGTCTCGAGCTCGGCGAGGAGCTTGCGGACCTCGGGGCGCGCGAGGAAGCGCGACTTGATCCCTTCGTCGACGACGTTCCAGAACCAGCCGCGCTGCTGCTCGCGGCGCTTCGCTTCGAGCTCGCCCGTCGCGGTGAGCTTGGCGCGGTGATCCTCGACGATGCTCCAGATGCGGTCCATGCCGCGCATCTCGATCGCGCTCATGGTGACGACGGGCGGCATCCAGGTCGGGGTCGTATGGCGGAAGAGGTTCAACGCGGCGATGTACTGCGCCGCGGCTTGCTGCGCGCGCGCCAGGTTGTCGCCGTCGGCTTTGTTGATCGCGAGCGCGTCGGCGATCTCGACGATGCCCTTCTTGATGCCCTGCAGCTCGTCGCCGGCGCCCGCGAGCATCAGCACGAGGAAGAAGTCGACCATGCCGCTCACGGCGATCTCGCTCTGCCCGACGCCGACCGTCTCGACGATCACGACGTCGTAGCCCGCCGCTTCGCAGACGAGCATGGCTTCGCGCGTGCGGCGCGCGACGCCGCCGAGGGAGCCGCCGGACGGACTCGGCCGGATGAAGGCGGCGGGCGTCGCGGAGAGCCTCGCCATGCGGGTCTTGTCGCCGAGAATGCTGCCGCCGGTGCGCGCGCTCGACGGGTCGACGGCGAGGACGGCGACGCGCTTCCCCCGCGCGATCAGGAAGAGCCCGAAGGCCTCGATGAACGTGCTCTTGCCGACGCCGGGAACGCCGGTGATGCCCACGCGGACGGCGGTGCCGGTGCGCGGCAGGAGGCGCTCGAGGAGCGCTTGCGCGGCCTCCTGATGGTCGGGGCGCGTGCTCTCGACGAGCGTGATCGCCTTCGCGAGCATGCGGCGGTCGCCGTCGAGCACGCCGATCGCGAGCTGGGCGGCGTCGATCATCGGTTGGCGGCGACGTTGGCGGTCGCCGTGGAGCGCGGCCGGAAGCAGTAGATGCGGATGCCGCGCACGTCGATGCCGGGGCAGCTCGGGTAGGCGTCGACGAGCGCGGCCTGCAAGGCGCCGTCGCGGTCGGTGACCCACGCGCGCCCGACGAGGTAGATCGCGCGCGCGCGGTCCGCCATCGGGAAGGCCTCGACGAGCGCGCGGACGCGCGCCGGATCGACGAGACCGCGGCCATCCGGGTAGCGACGGAACTTGCGGCCCGGCCACGTGAAGCGCGCGAGCACCTCCATCTCCGAGGAGGTGACGAGGATCTCCTCGTCGGGCGGTACGTTGGCGTCGAGCCACCGCCCGGCGGCACGGAGGTCCTCGCGTCCGTGGGTCGTGTCCCACAAGTGGAGGAACGTCGCCGCGCTCATGATCACGAGCAGCACGGCGGTCGCGATGCCGCGTGCGCTGCGATCGAGGACCATGCCCGCGCCCGTCACGACGACGACGGGCGCGATCGCGGCCGCGAAGTAGCGCGGGTGCACGCCGACGCCGGCGGCGAGCCGGTAGGCGAACGGCGCGCAGAGCGCCACCGTGAAGATCGCGAGCAGGAGCACGCGCCCTTCGCGGCGCATCGTACGCAGCCCCGCCGCGGCCACGAGCGCGAACGCCGGCAGCGTCGGGAGGGCGACCGGGAGGTAGGGCAGCATCGCGCGCGTCCCGCCGAGCGCGTGCAAGTCCTCCGAAGTCGGCATGAGGGCGTAGCCGGTGAGCAGCGACCACACGACGCCCGGCATGGCGGTGATCCCGAAGACGTAGCGCGCGCCGAAGTCGCCCGAGGCCCGGCCGACCGCCGTGAGCACGAGCGCGCCGCAGAGGCCGGCGGCGACGACGCCGGCCGGCAGCCAGCCCCGCACGGGCGCTGGCCGCAGGATCAGCAACGCCAGGCCCTGCCCGGCGAGGAAGAAGATGCCGTAGTAGTGCGTCGCCACGACGACGAAGGCGGACGCCACCCACCAGAACCCGAGGCGCGGCGAGCGTCCGACGAGGAAGCGGACCAGGATCAGGAGATTGGCGGTCGCGACCGCCGCGAGGAGCGCGTAGGGACGCGCGTCCTGCGCGTGCTGGATCAGGAGCGGCGAGAGCGCGGCGACCCACGCGGCCATACGCGCCGCGCGCGCGCCCGCCACGAGCCGCGTCACGGCGGCCGCGAGCGGGATGCAGGCGAGCGACGCCAGCAGACCCGGGGCGCGGAGGGCCGCCGTCGACCAGCCCCCGAGCGCGGTCCATCCCTTGGTGACGACGTAGTAGAGGGGGGCCTGGTTGTCCCGCATCGCCGCGCCGAGGAGCGCGTCCCAGGGCACGCGCAGCATCTCGAACGTGTACATCTCGTCGAGCCAGAACGGCGCCGTGCCGAGGTTCACGAGCCGCAGCGCCAAACCCGCCACCACGGCGGCGATGACCCAGGGATCGATTCGTCGGGTAGCCACGCGTGCGCCATACAATATGTGAGGATCGCTCCGGCCGCTACGACCGAGGCGCGGGGGAGGGCTGCGGCAGCATCGGCACGAGCGGCACCGACCAGAACGACATCAGCTCGGGCGAGTCGTACCACGCGACCGTGCGGCGCCACTGCGCCGCGATCGGCACGTCGCTCGCGATGCGCACGCCGTAGTGCTTGTTGCGGAGCGTGACGAGGTCGTCCATGCGGACGGCGCGGACGCGGCGCGGGGCGACCTCGACCGCGTGCGCGCGGGCGAAGCGGCGGAAGTAGAGCGCCAGCTCGACGCGCGCGGGGCGATCGCCCGGGTTCAGCAGCACCGCCCACTCGGACTCGCGGACCCAGAGCGTGCTCGGCCTGTCGAGCACGATGCCGTCGGCGAGATACCAGCGTTCGGCGAGCGCCGGGAGCGCCATGTACGACGTCACGGCCTCGCGCGGCCGGCCACCGTCGGGCGCGCGCGCCGTCGGCCGGTTGTCGTTTCCGACGTTGTTCCAGCCGATGGTTGCCTGCGCGACGACCGGCTCCGAGCTCGCGATGCCGAGCGCGAACCGCTCGCCGGGCTTCACGGGCCAGCCCGCGTAGTTGGACTCGGTGGAGGCGCCCGGCGCCGCTTCGAGCGCGAAACGCGCCGGTTCGCGATCCTCGTAGTAGACGGTCACGTCGAGAGTCGCGGCGCGCGGCGCGGGGTTGAATACCACGAGGTGGCCCATGGTCGCCGCGCGGGTCGCGGGGTCGTCGAGATAGGTGAAATCGACGAGCCAATGGGTCTTCATGCTCGCGGGCGGCACGACGGCGAGCGTCTCGTAGCGTTCGCAGCCGGCGATCGTCGCCGCGACGAGCGCCAGCGCCGCGACGGCGGGCCGGCTCATACCGTGAGACCGTCGCCCCATGTGAAGTGCCAGTTGGCGCCGTCGCGCCAGCGCGTATCGGAGGCGTGCGGCCCCCGCGCATCGACGCCCGGCCACGCGCGCTGCGGAAAGGCCCGCGCGGGGAGCGCGAGGAAGCCGAGTCCGCGGAGCACGCGTCGCTGCGCCGAGCCGCGCGTCCCCATCGCGGCGACGCCGTGCGCTCCGGCGCGGCGCGCGAGCGCCAGCACGTCGCGAGCAGCCGCACGCGCGGCGTCGACGGCGCCGCGCCGCCAATGCCATTCCATGACGAGCACGAGACGGAGCCCGGCCGCCTCCACCGCGCGGACGACCGCCGTCGCGAGGACGCGGTCGCCGGCGACGACGTCGCGCTGCGCGTACGGGTAGCCGGCCGAATCGGGGTAGCGCCAGGCGAGCGCGGCGGCGTCACGGACGAACGCGATCGGCGGCAGATCTCCGGCGTGCGCGAAGAGATCGTCGTGGCGGGCGTCGAAGCGCGGCGGCGTCCAGGCCCCACGCCCGGCGTGGATGAGCGACGGTCCGGGCGGAGCCGGGACGGGTCCGGAGGCCGCGCATTCCGGGACCACGTGCGCGTCCGGGCTGCGCCGTTGCGTGAGAAAATGGCGCGCGATCGCCGCCAGGCTCCCGAGCGGTCGGAGCGGACGCACGAGGACCGGAAACGCGCCGAGCGGCCGGCGGTGCTCGTACTCCTCCGCGAGGCGCCTGGCCGCGTCGTTCGCGACGCCGTAGCTGACGTGCACCGCGTCGCGCTCGAGCGCTTGGGCCGACGCGGCGACGAGCGCGGGAAACACGCCCCGATGCTGCCAGTCGGGATGGACGACCGTGTCGAGCACGTGGGCGATCGGCTGCTCCGCGCCGAAGAACCGGACACGCCGGCGGAGGTTCGCGATCTGTCCGACGATCCTGCCGTCGTGGCGCGCCACCACGATCACTGACGGGCCGGCCGGGTTTTCGCAGTGGAGGTGCCGCCAGCGCTCGATCCGGGCCGGGGCGGCGAAGGTCTCGCGCAGGCAAGCGACGATGGCCGCCTCGTCGCCGGCGCGATAGCCGTCGATCGCCGGGACCGGAGTCATTTCACCGGGGAGGAGGGGGAAGCGGGCGGCACCGCGGCCATCCTACGTGAAATCGCGGATCGCGTCTGGATCGGGAAGGGCAGGTAGCCTCGTTAGGCTTCGTTAGGCAAGCCTGGGTAGGGAGTTGCGCGGATGCGAGATTGGGGGCGCTACTGCCTCCTGGGTGGAGCCCGCTCTCCCGCGAGTCCCGAGCCCCTGAACCATCCCGGGAGGAAAAGCAACGTCCGGGTAGGCGCGCGCGTAGGCCTTGAACGTGACCGATCGAGAATGGAACGAAACGGTGGATCTGCAAGTACGTAGATTCCTGGCCTCTGCGGAGAGCCGATTGATAGACGGCGCCCTCCACCCACTGAACCCCACCGTGCGCCGCGGTCCAACGCACCGCCCTCGTCGAGCGCGAACAGAAGGATGATGACCATCTCGCCCCAACCCTGAACGCACGAGAAGAACAATCAAGACCAAAGATTCGCTACCGCCCAAGACGCTTGACCGGGGACGCCGCTACGACGAAGAAACGAATCTTTGATGGGCGGTGCGGCCCTGGCCCCACGCCGTCGCTGTTCACGTGTTCGTTGTCGATTCACTTCCGTGGCCTGGAAGGAGTTCTCCGCCATGAAGACTCTTCGTCTGGCGTCGCCATTGCGTCTGCCGTCGTCGTCCTTTGCCTCTCCGTGCAACCGGCGTTCGCCGTCTGTGGCGATTTGATCCCGGATCCCGGGGAGCAGTGCGACGACGGCAACGTCGTGAGCGGTGACGGCTGCGACAGCAATTGTACGCCGAGCGGCTGCGGCAACACCGTCGTCTCGCCCAGCGAGACCTGCGACAACGGCGCCGCCAACGGGACCGACCTCTGTTGCTCGGCCACGTGTCAGGCGATCGACGTTGATGGCGACGGCATCTGCGACCGGGACGACATCTGTCCGAACAGCGCGGATCCGGCGCAGAGCAACGTCGACGGCGACATCTTCGGCGACGGCTGCGACATCTGTCCCGGCGACGTCAACAACGACAGCGACGGCGACCTCTTCTGCCTCGGGACGCTCTACAATCCGCCCGCGAAGGGCGGCGACGATCCGTGCTCGCGCACCGGCATCGCCGGCACCTGGGTCAAGCCGAAGGTGCTCTTCGCGCGCGTCGGCGCTCCGGCGGGCGACGATACCATGCGGTTGAAGGGCTTCTTTTCGGTCGGGTCGTTGCAGCCGAACATCCAGCCCGATCTTTACGGCGTGCACGTGCGCGTCACCGACAAGAACGGGCGCGTCATGGTCGACGAGCACATTCCTGGCAGGAACGACCTCACCTCGACGTTGCAGAGCTGGAAGGCGGTCGGCAGCCCGCCGAACCAGTGGATCTACGCCGACCGCACCAAGCCGGCGATCAAGAACGGCATCTCGAAGGTGATCGTCCGCAACCGCTCCTTCGTCGATCCGTACAGCTTCAGCGTGGCTGTCCAGGGCAACAAGGGTACCTACTCGATCGTGCCCGACGAGGAGCCCGTTCGCGTCACCGTCGAGCTCAACGACACCGCCCTGCCTCCGGGCGGTGCGCCCGGCCGCGACCAGTGCGGCGAGATCCAGTTCCTCGAGAACGCCACGCCAACCTGCAAGTTCGTGAAGTTCAAGGCGTCCTGCCGGTAGCGAAGTGCACGAGGCTGCGGTGTCGCGTGTTTGAGCGACACCGCTTGCCGGGTGCGATCGGCTACTACTCGGGAAACGTAACCTGTGAGGGAACGCAGAGTTCGCGAGCTCCGTAGACGCCGTATTGGTCGGTTCCGAACTGGTCGGTGGTGTAGATCAGATTCGGTAGCTGTGCGGCTGGCGTGCCCGGTGAGACCACGACCTTATAGCACATCAGGTTCTGTGTGAGGTCGGGGATACCCTCACCGTTCTTGTCGGCGTTCACGCAGAGATGCGTTGGCTTCTTGATGTCGACGGTGATGAAGCCGAACTGGTCTTCGACGGTGATGTTGAACTTCCGCAGCTTCGCGTAAGCGATCTTGTAGCACTTGAAGTGATCGACACCGAAGCTCGGAGGCATGACCGGCGGACCGGTAAGGCTCTTCGCGGTCGGCAACAGAAGACGATCGGGCTTCGTGACGTTCATCCGCTGGATGCCGAACTGGTTCTCGACGACGACGTCTTCTACCGGACGGAACCTCGGGCTTGTTTGCTTGATCGTGAAAACGCCGAGGTGATCTGGATCCATCGGCGCCGTCGGATCTTCCATGTTCTTGTCGGCGGGTGCGCAGATTCTCTTCAGCTTCTTGAGGTCGACCACGCTTGGGCCGAAAACGTCGTCGAGCGTGACGCCGTAGATGCGCGCCGGTTGACGATGCGTCTCGTAGCATTGGAAGTGGTTCAGCGGTGGGAGCACTGCCGTCGGAGTGGCGGTTGGTGTGCGCGTCGGGCTTGGCGTGGCCGTGCGGGTCGCCGTGACCGTCGGCGTGGCCGTGACCGTGCGCGTCGCCGTCACGGTCGGCGTTGCCGTCGCGGTCGGGGTGGCGGTCACCGTCGGCGTCGGCGTGACGGTCGGCGTGGCGGTCACCGTCGGCGTGGCGGTCAGCGCCGGCGTGGCGGTACGCGTCGGCGTCGGTGTCACCGTGGGGGTGGCGGTGACCGTGGCGGTCGCTGTCACGGTAGGCGTGGGGGTCAGCGTCGGAGTCGCCGTGACCGTCGGTGTGGCGGTGCGGGTCGGCGTCGGCGTCACGGTGACGGTGGCGGTCGTCGTGGGCGTCGCCGTCAGGGTCGGTGTCGCCGTGCGTGTGGCGGTCACCGTCGCGGTACGGGTCGGCGTGGGCGTCGTCGTGATCGTCGGCGTCGGGGTGACCGTCGGTGGCAGGCGGTACCCGAAGTCGGCGGTCAGGTTGCACTGGCCGCCGGCGAGCGTGATCGCCTTCGGGTCGTTCGCGGTCGTGAGGACGTAGCCCGCCGGCACCGTCGCGTTCACGACGTCCACGATGTAGGTGCCGGCCTCGATCCCGTAGAAGTGGTAGATGCCGCTGCCGTTCGTCGCCTGAGTGGCGATCACGTCCTCGCCGCCGTCGATGGACCCGTTGCCGTTGGCGTCGCGGTAGAGGTTCAGTTGCACCGACGGGATGCCCGTCTCGGGCCCGCCGTCCTGCACCGTGTCGGCGTCGAGGTCGTTCCACACGAAGTCGCCGATGCAGCCGAAGATCGTCGTCGTGTCCGCGCAGGGGACCTGGATGCCGAGCGCGGTCGCGGAGCAGAGGTTCACGATCTGGGTCGTACCGGGCGTCAGGTTCGGAAAGGAGTCGATCAGCACCTGGAACGTCACCGTGTACGTGCCGCCCACCGGCAGCGGGTTCACGCTGTCGAGGACCTTGCCGGGCCCGTCGAGCGGGAACGCGGTGCCGATCCCGTCGTCGGGAATCGGCGTCGTCACGTTCGATGCGTTGGTGAAGAGCGTGCTGTTGGGAACGTAGGTGACGTCGGCGGGGAGCGAGTCCTGCAGCAGCACGTTCGGCACCGGCGCCCGGCTGATGTTGGTGACGACGATCGAATAGGTGAGCACGTCGCCGGGGCTGACGAAGCCGTCGCCGTCGTTGTCGGTGTGGAGCGTACCGTTCTTGCCGGACGAGAACATCGCGAGAGGCGGGACGCCGGTGCCGACGTCGAGGCCCGGGGCGCCGCCGGTCGCCGTCGCGGGATCCTGACCCCAGGCGGCGGCGAGATCCACGCCGTTCGCGAGCGTGTAGAGAAGCATGCCGGTCTGATTGCGGTCGTTGGTGTCGTAGACCTTGGCGCGCTCGAGTTCCTTCAGGCTGAGCGCGACGTCGTACTTGTTGCCGTTCGGGTCGGTGAGCCCGCCGGTGGCGGGGTTGGCGTCGTAATCGACGTAGACGGTGACGGCCGTGTCGCCGTTTCCGACCGGCGTCACCCACACCGGATTGCCGTTCTCGTTGGGGTTCACGCCCGACGTCGGATCGCGACCGAGACCGAGGCCGATCAGCACCTGGCGCGTCAGCGACTCCTCGGGCACGAGGGTGAAGCCCCAGTCCCACGCCTGGTTGCCGCCCGTCGACGAGTCCGTCGAGTTGGTGGTCGAGAAGGCGAAGAAGTCCGAGGCGGCGGTGAAGCGGGCGCCGTAGCCGTCGGGGATGATCTGCGCCAGGTAGCCGCCGGCGGCGCCGCCGGGCACGACGAGCGGGGTCGTGATGAGGTTCCCGCCGCCGTCGCGGGTCGTGTACTGCACCGTCAGGTTGCCGGCGCCCGGATTGTAGAGCCATACCGTCGTGCCGGTGCCGCCCGTGGTCACGGTCGAGACCGGCGTGTACGCGGCGGTCGACCAGCGCGACACCGGCACGAGCGCCGAGTCGCGGCTCTCGTAGTTGGAGCCGATGTCGCCCGTCAGGATGTCCACCTGTACGGGAGCGTCCGCGAGCACGCGCGCCCCGGCGTTCACCCCGCCGTTCACGAAGTAGCTCTCGCCCTCGGCGAGGGCGACGTTGGTATCGAACGTTCCGTTGGCGTCGGCGTCGATCTGGACGTTCGCGCCGCCTTCGCCGGCCTGGATGACGAGGGACGTGTACTCGAACATCTGGTGATCGGTCGCGTCGGGGATGTCCTGGCCGACCGGCGCCCGGTACTCGAGGCCCCAGTTCGAGGTGTCGAGCACCTCGACCGATCCGGCGAGGAGCGTGCCGGAGCCGGCCGCCCACGCCGTGTGCGTCACCGCGACGGTGCGCGTCGCCGCGATCTTGTCGCGGCCGTCGAAGTCGATGGCGAGGAGGTTGCCGGTGTTGATGTTGTTGTTGAGGATGATGACGGTGCCGGCGTTGATGAGGTCGGACGGCACCCCGGGGGGGAACCCGTTCGTGGTGTTGCCGTCGCCCCAGATCTGCGTGCCGTCGGTGTTGCCGGGCGAGCTGTAGAGGTCCGTCGGGTTGGCGATGTCGCTGTCGTACCCGTTCTCCCACTGGTCGTAGTAGATGATGGTGCCGTTCGCGACCGCGGCGATGGAGATGTACGTCGTGATCGGGTTCGTCGGGTCGGTGCTCGAGCTCCCGGACTCGATCGCCTGCAAGCCGGTGAGCAGCTGGTCTTCCGGGAACGGCATGTAGAAGAGCTGCACCGGAGTCGGGTTGGCCGCGAGGGCGAGGCGAGCGGCTCCGAGGAGTGCGATCATCGCAAGGGCAGACAGCACGCGCAGCGCGGGCGTGCGATGTCGTGGGCGAACGGGGAGCTGCGGCATGGTCTCCTCCTCGAAGACGGGAGTGTTGACGGGTTTCGGCACGGAGAAGAAGCGCACTGCGTCTACCAGATACGCGCGACGTCGCACAAGCGTCCGGCTCGTGTGAAGGGCGGGCGGCGCGAACGCGATGGCGGATGCGCTCAGGCGATCACGCGGGTTGGTGAGGCCCTCCCGCGGGTCGGGTTCGTGCTTGAGGCGGACCCCGGCCCGCGCTAGGTCGACTCCCTCCATATTCTCGACGACGGGAGGTTCCCCATGACGACCGAGCGCCCCGATCTGTCCGCCGGCTTCCCCGCCATGTCCATCGAGGAAGCGCACCGCCGCATGACGGCCCCGGGGTCGATGCTGGAGGTGGAGGAGCGCGAGATCCGCGGCGTCCGCATCAAGGTCTGGAAGAACGCGCCGCCGACGCTCGCCGAAGTGTTCGCGATGAGCCAGTTCTTCGCGGACCGCACCTTCCTCGTGAACGACGACGAGCGCGTGACCTTCGACGCGCACCGGCGCGCCGTGGCCCGCTTCGCCGCCCGCCTCGTCGCCGACGGCGTGAAGAAGGGCGACCGCGTCGCGATCGTCATGCGGAACCTGCCCGAATGGAGCGTCGCGTTCTGGGCCGCGGCGCTCACGGGCGCGATCGTGACGCCGCTCAACGCCTGGTGGACCGGTCCCGAGCTCGAGTACGGCCTCCGGGACTCCGGCACCAAGATCGCGATCGCCGATGCCGAGCGCTGGGAGCGCCTGCGCGAGCACGTCGACGCCTGTCCCGATCTCGAGAGGATCTACGTCAGCCGCTCGACCGAGCAGGACATCGCCGACCCACGCGTGCAGAAGCTCGAGGAGATCGTCGGCCCGCCGAACGGGTGGGCCGCGATCGAGCAGGTCGACGTGCCGAACGTCGCTCTCGATGCCGACGACGACGCCACCATCTTCTACACCTCGGGGACGACCGGGAAGCCGAAGGGCGCGGTCATCACCCACCGCAACATCATTTCCAACGTGTTCAACGCGCTCGCCGCGCAGTCGCGCGCCTTTCTCCGCCGCGGCGAGGCGCCGCCGGCGCCGAATCCGCTCGCGGCTCAGAAGGCGATGCTCATCTCGGTGCCGTTCTTCCATGCGACCGGCTGCTTCGCGATCATGGTCCCGGCGCTCCTCGCCGGCATGAAGCTCGTGATGCAGCGCCGCTGGAACGTCGACCAGGCGCTCGAGATCATCCAGCGCGAGCGCATCACCAACGCGGGCGGCGTTCCGACGATCGCCTGGCAGATCATCGAGCACCCGCGCTTCGACGAGTTCGACCTGTCGTCGCTCGAGAGCATCGCCTACGGCGGCGCGCCGTCGGCGCCGGAGCTGGTGCGGCGCCTGAAGGAGCGGTTCCCGAAGATGACGCCCGGACAGGGCTGGGGCATGACGGAGACGTCCGCCACCGCGACGAGCAACGTCGGAGAGGACTACGAGCGGAAGCCGTCGAGCTGCGGCGTGCCGTCGCCGACCGGCGAGGTGCGGATCGTGGGGAACGACGGCGCCGACGTGGCGACGGGGGAGGTCGGCGAGCTCTGGTATCGCGGTCCGATCGTCGTGCGCGGCTACTGGAACAATCCGCAGGCGACCGCCGAGACGTTCGTCGATGGCTGGGTGAAGACGGGCGACCTCGCGCGCCTCGACGACGAGGGCTTCGTCTACATCGTCGACCGCGCCAAGGACATGTTGATCCGCGGCGGCGAGAACATCTACTGCGTCGAGGTCGAGAGCGCGCTCTACGAGCACCCGGCGGTGATGGATGCGGCGGTCGTCGGCATTCCCCACCGGACGCTCGGCGAGGAGCCGGCGGCCGTCGTCCACTTGAAGGCGGACGTCCACGCGACCGAGGAGGAGCTCCGCCACTTCGTCTCGCAGAAGCTCGCGGCGTTCAAGGTGCCGGTGAAGATCCTCTTCCTCCCCGAGACCCTGCCGCGGAACGCCAACGGCAAGATCCTGAAGAAGGACCTGAAGGCCCTCTTCGGCGCGTAGTCAGCGCCCGAGCAGCTCCTTCATGCGGGCGGGATCGGCGAGGTCCTGCGGCGTGAGCTTCAAGTGGCGGACCTCGCCCGGCGCGCGGACGACTTCGAAGAGGTGCAGGGACGCGCCGCCCGCCGCCTCGCGCACGTCGAGCTGGCGGGCATAGGGCGTGAGGTCGGCGAGGATCGCGTCGCGCTCGGAGCGGCCGGTCGCCGCCGTGTGGACGTGCGAGAAGAGCAGCCAGAGGCGCCGGCCGGGAACGAGGAACGGCTTCAGCTCGGCGCCGTACGCGGCCGGGTCGCTCCGGTGCGAGCCGCCGAGCGTGATCGCGGGATCGAGCGCGGGATGGTGGAAGCGGAAGGCCTGCACCGCGCCGTCGTACACGTAGACGCGGTCGCCCGGCTGTCGCGCCGCCGCGAGCGCGGCCACGAGCGGCGCCGTCTCCTCGTAGACGACGCCCGCCGCGGGAGCGCGGAGGCCGGCGAGGATCGTCGGCGCGACCACGACGGCGCTCGCGAGGGCGAGGAGCGCGCGCGCGGCCGCCGGCAGCGGGCGGCGGCCGGCGGGCGGCGCCGCCGCGGCGCCGACGCCGAGGTAGACGAAGGGGAGGAGAAAGGTCGTCGTGCGTCCGCCCGCGAGGGGATAGACGCGCCACGCGGCCGCGACGACGACCGTGGCGAGGCTCGCGAGCGCGGCGACGCCGAGCCAGCGCGCCGCGAGCGCGAGCCCGGCTACGACCAGCATCGCCGTGAGCCACGTCGGGCGGAGCGAAGCGTAGCCGAGGAACTCGCCGAGCCGTTCCACGACCCACCCCGCGCCCGGCACGCCCTCGATCGGCGGAAAGTCGCCTGCCCAGTACGCGGCGACCACGGGACGCGCGCGCTGCGGACCGATCACGAGGGCGTACCAGGCGAGGGTGGCGGCGCCGCTCACGACGTGCGCGGCCACCCAGCGCCGGCGCGCGGCGCCGTCGCGGCACGCAGCGAAGGTCGCGAGCGCGATGCCCGGCAGCACGAGCGCGCTCGGGTACGAGAGGCCGGGGGCCGTGCTTTCGAGCAGCGCCAGCGCGAGCCAGCGCCGCGGCGCCGGCGTCCGCGCGACGGCGCCCGCGGCCGCGAGGAGGAGCAGCACGACCGTGATGTCGGTCGAATACTGCTTGAGTTCCTGGCCGTGGAGGAGCGCGGTCGGCGAGGCGGCGAAGAGGAGCGCCGCGACGAGGCCGGCCGCGGGTCCGGCGGCGCGGCGCGCGACGACCCACGCGAGCGGCACCGCGGCGACGCTCGCGACGACCGGCAGCGCCCGCATGCCGAGCGCGGAATGGCCGACGACCGCGCTGATCGCACGGAGGGCGAGCGCAAAGAGCGGAGGCATCGGCGCCGTGATTCCGCCGCCGCCGAGCACCTGGGTCCAGAAGGCGTCGGCGTGCGGCGCGAGCGCGACGTTGGCGCGCCACGCCTCGTCGAGCCAGAGCGAGCGGCCGAGCGTCGGCGCGCGGAGCAGCGCCGCGGCGACCGTCAGCGCGGCGACCGTCCAGGCGGCGGCGCGGCCGGAAGCGGGCGAGCCGTGCACGGGGCGGTGAAGCTAGGCGATGCCGGTCGGAGGCGCAACCGAAGCTGGCGAGCCGAGGCAGGTGCGCTCGGACAGCGCGACCGGGCTACCAGAGCGTGCGAACCGGATAGCGACCGATCTCGGGATCGGGAGTGACGAGCATCATCGCGCCGATGAGGGCCTGGCAGATGAGCATGCGGTCGAACGGATCCCGGTGAAGCATGGGCAGGCGAGCGAGGTGGAGCGCCGCTTCCTCATCGAGGGGGAGAGGCTCGATCCCGCGCGCGCGGCGCTGTGTCGGGACGTACTTCTCCGGCGCTTCGGGGAGCGGCAGCTTTCCGAGCGCGTGCTTCGTCGCGATCTCCCATGCCGACACGCTGCTGAGGTAGACGGTGTTCGTCGCGTCGGCGAGCGCGGCCCGCGCCGCCTCGGAGATCGCGGCGCCGCCTTCGATGCTCCAGAGGAAGGTGCAGGTGTCGAGGAGCAGGTTCACGAGCGGCCTTCGAACCCGCGCATCACCTCCTCGGAGAGCGGTTCGAAGAATCCCTCGGCCAGCTTGAAGCGGGGATCGCGCCGGAAGATCGGACGGGGAGTCTTGCGGGGCCTCGGCAGCGCCCGGAGCTCCGCGATCGGCTCGTTGCGTCGGCAGATCGTGACCACGTCTTCCTCGCCGCGCTCGAGACGATCGAGGTACTCGGAAAGGCGGGTTTTCGCCTCATGGATGTTGAGCTTCACCACGAACTCACAAATAAACTAGATAGTAGACTAAGTAAAGGCGGCGGGTCGTGCCGTGACACGCCGTGGCGTGCCCCGGGTCCAGCCGGTATAGGGAGGCCCCATGGCCGCATCCGTGCTTGCCGGCGTCGAGATGGCGCCCCGTGACCCGATCCTCGGCATCACCGAGGCGTTCAACGCCGACCAGAATCCCGCCAAGGTGAACCTCGGGGTCGGCGTCTACTACGACGAGAACGGGAAGATCCCGTTGCTCGAGTGCGTGCGGCGCGCCGAGCAGCAGCTCGTCCAGACGCCGCGCCCGCGCGGCTACCTGCCGATCGACGGCATGCCCGTCTACGACCAGGCGGTGCGGACGCTCGTCTTCGGGGCCGACCACCCGGCGATCACCGAGAAGCGCGTCGTCACCGTGCAGACGCTCGGCGGCACCGGCGGGCTCAAGGTTGGAGCCGACTTCTTGCGGCGCGTCGCGCCGAGCGCCGGCCTCTGGATCAGCGATCCGAGCTGGGAGAACCACCGGGCGCTCTTCGAGAACGCGGGCTTCACCGTCGCGACCTATCCCTATTACGACGCCGCGACCAAGGGCCTGCGCTTCGAGGCGATGCTCGAGGGCTTGGGCGCGATCCCGAGCGGCGACGTGGTCGTGTTGCACGCGTGCTGCCACAACCCGACGGGCGTCGACCTCTCGTCCGCGCAGTGGCAGGCGGTCGCGGAGGTCGTGAAGACACGCGGGCTCGTACCCTTCCTCGACATGGCATACCAGGGTTTCGCCGAGGGCATCGACGCCGACGCCGCCGCGGTGCGTGCGTTCGCGTCGACGCTCGACCCGGTCTTCGTGTCGAGCTCGTTTTCGAAGTCGTTCTCGCTCTATGGCGAGCGCGTCGGCGCGCTCAGCATCGTCGCGGGCAGCGCCGACGAGGCGGCGCGCGCGCTCAGCCAGTTGAAGCGGCTCGTCCGTACCAACTACTCCAATCCGCCGACGCACGGCGGACAGGTGGTGGCGACGGTGCTGAACGACCCCGAGCTCCGCCGCCTCTGGGACGAGGAGCTCGCCGGTATGCGCGACCGCATCCGCCGCATGCGCGAGAAGCTGACCGCGCTCCTCGCGGCGAAGCGGCCCGGAGTCGACTACGGGTTCATGACGCGCCAGCGCGGGATGTTCTCGTATTCGGGGCTCACCAAGGAGCAGGTGACGGCGCTCCGCGAGCGTTTCGCGATCTACGCCGTCGATTCGGGGCGCATCTGCGTCGCGGCTCTCAACGAGCGGAACATCGCGGCCGTCGCGGACGCGATGGCCGCGGTCTGATTCGCGGCGCCGTCGTTGTCTCGTGTTCAGGCCTCTTCCGTGCGGCGCCCCGATCGATCGCGCGTCGCCTCGTGGTGGTCGGCCGCCTGGCCGATCGTTCTCGGGCTCGCCCTCGCCGCGCCGGTCCCGGCGGACGTCGTAGCGACGCCGTCGCGATCGGTGCTACCAAGACCCGAGAGGAGCGCCACGATGTCGAGCAAACGCTACGAGAAGCCGGCGGCACCCGAACTCGAGAGCCGCCTCACGCCGGTGCAATACGAGGTCACGCAGAAGGCGGCGACCGAGCCGCCCTTCCGCAACGAGTTCTGGGACAACCACGAGCCCGGGCTCTACGTCGACGTCGCGACCGGCGAGCCGCTCTTCAGCTCGACCGACAAGTTCGACTCGGGCACCGGCTGGCCGAGCTTCACGCGTCCGGTCGAGCCCGGCCGCGTCGTCGAGCACGACGACACGAGCCACGGTATGCGGCGCATCGAGGTCCGCTCGCAGGGGGGCGCGTCGCACCTCGGGCACGTCTTCGACGACGGGCCCGGGCCGACCGGCACGCGCTACTGCATCAACTCGGCCGCGCTCCGTTTCATCCCGGCCGCGCGGGTCGCCGCCGAGGGCTACCCGGAGTACGCGAGCCTTTTCGAGAACGGCGGCGCCGGGTCCGCGGCCGCGCACAGCGGCACGGCGGACGGCGGGGACGAGCCCGGATGCTCGCCGACGCTCGAGACCGCGCTCCTCGCCGGTGGCTGCTTCTGGGGCATGGAGGACCTCCTGAGGAAGATCCCGGGCGTGCTCGAGACGGAAGCCGTCTACACCGGCGGCGCGCTCCCCGATCCGACGTACGAGGACCTGCACGATGGCACGTCGGGCCACGCGGAGGCGGTGAGGGTCGTCTTCGACCCGACGCGGATCTCGTATGCCGACCTGCTCGAGCGGTGGTTCTTCCGTATGCACGATCCGACGACCAAGGACCGCCAGGGGAACGACATCGGGTCGCAGTACCGCTCGGCGATCTTCGTGACGTCCCCCGAGCAGCGGAAGGTCGCCGAGGAGGTGAGGGCGCGCGTCGACGCGGCGGGCAGGTGGAAGCGGCCGATCGTGACCGAGATCGTGGAGGCGGGCCCGGTCTGGCGTGCGGAGGAGTACCACCAGGACTACCTGCAGAAGCACCCGGGCGGGTATACCTGTCACTACCTGCGCGACTGACGATCGCCGCGCGGGCAGCGTGGCCGCGCCGCGGCGGCTATCTCCCGGCGGCGGGCGGCGGCGCGGTCGCGGTAGGCTCGAGGCGCACGAGCACGGCGTCGTGATCCGAGAACGGATCGTCGACGCGGCGGTTCACGATGCGGTCCGCGGCCGCCGCCGCGGGTAGATCGCGGGTGAGCACGTAGTCGAGCCAGCGCGCGGGTCGCCGCATGACGGGGCGGGTGCCGCACGCGCCGCAGGCGAGGCGGAGGTCGGCCGTGCGGTCCGTGCCGAGGAGGGCGAGGTGGCTCTCGTAGAGCCCGCTCTCTTCGCCCGGCGCGGTGTTGAAGTCGCCGCCGACCACGACCGCCCGGCCGCCGAAGCGCCGCGCGAGCGTCGACGCCAGCTGGTCCAGTTGGCGCCGGCGGATGTCGGAGTAGTCGCGACGATGGCGCGCGTACCCGGCCTGGAGGTGGGTGTCGACGATCGCGATCACGGCGCCGCCGCGCACGAGCTCGGTCGCGAGGAAGCCCTTCTTCGCGATGCCGTCCCACTCGGCGAGGCGATACCAGGGCGCGGAGTCGTCGTAGGCGACGAACGTCGGGGCCGTCGGCATCCACCCACTCGCGATGCGGACGAGCACGAGGAGGCCGCCGCACGGGAACGGCCGGCCGCAGCCGGTCGCCGCGACCGGGCGATAGGCGCCGCCGAGGTTGCGCGCGAGCTGGCGCGCGTACGCGTGCGACCAGACTTCCTGCAGGAGCACGACGTCCGGCTGCTGCTCGTGGATCTTCACCGCGACGTTCCGGAGGCGCGCGCTCGGACGCGGCGCCATGAACGGGATCGCGTGCACGTTCCAGGTGAGGACGCGGAAGCAGGCGGCCTCGGCGCACGGCAGGAGCGGCGGCGCGGGCTCGGGACGGCCGAGCGCGTGCGGCAGACAGCCGGAGCACGTGCCGAGCACGAGCGCGGCGAGCAGAGCCAACGAACGCATCCTACCCGCTCAACATGCCCCGATCGCGCTGGGTCGGATAGCGGGGTCGGGGGACGACGAACCCCCTCTCTCGGGCGCGGTGGCGGCCTCCTCGCCGGGGCGAAGCGCCGCCCATCGACCGCGTGGATCGCACGCGTGGATCGCCGCCTTGACGCCCGCGCGCGGCGTGTGCCAGAGCCCGAGCCGGTGGCGATGCCGGCACAACGCTTCGCGAAGCACCCGATCGCGGCGTACGAGGCGGCGCTCGAGGACCTCGCGCGCCTACCGGTCGACGAGCGGCGCTCGCTCGTCCGCATGTTCCAGCAGGCGACCAGGCTCATCGCGAGCACGCTCTCGGTCGAGCGCGTCGGCATCTGGCTGTACGAGCACGAACGGACGCACCTCCGGCTCGTCTGCCAGTACGCCCGCGCGCGCGACGCCTACCGCGCCGACGACGTGCTGCTCGAGGCCGACTTTCCGGTCTACTTCCGCGCCTTGCGGGATTATCGCGCGATCGTCGCCGACGACGCCCGCACCCACCCGCTGACGAGCGAGCTTGCCGCGGCGTATCTCGTGCCGAACGCGATCACGTCCATGTTGGATGCTCCTCTCGTGCGCCATGGCGAGGTGGTCGGCGTGGTCTGCCACGAGCACGTCGGCCCGCTGCGCACCTGGACGCCGAGCGAGACGAGCTTCGTCGCGTCGGTCGCCGATCTGGTCGCGGTCGCGATGGAGCAGGCCGCGCACATCGAGGCGCGGCGGGCGCTCGAGGAGACAGCGCGGCGCGCCGGCGAGGAGCAGCGCATGGCGGCGCTCGGGCGGGTCGCGGCGGCGGTCGGCCACGATTTCGGCCATCTCCTCACGATGGTGCTCTCGCACGCGCAGGAGATCCTCGCGGTGCCGGACCTTCCGGTCGCGGCGAAGTCGCACGCGGCGGCGGTGGTCGACACCATCAACCGCAGCCGCGAGTTGACGCGCCAGCTCGCCGAGCTCGGACGCAACGGCGACACGCCGGCGGCGGCGATCGCGCTCGACACGAGTGTCGCGACCGCCGCGGACTTCCTGCGCGCGATGCCGCGCCAGGGGCAGCGCATCGACCTCGCGCTCGGCGCGGCCGGGGCGCGGGTCCGCTTCGAGCCGACCCAGCTCGATCAGGTCCTGATGAACCTGGTGAACAACGCGCTCGACGCGACCGGCGAGGGCTCCACGATCCGCATCGCGACGAGCCTCACCGACGAGCCGGGCGACGGACGCATGGCCGTGTTGCGGGTCACCGACGACGGCGCCGGCATCGACGACGAGACCAAGACGCACATCTTCGAGCCGTACTTCACGACCAAGGGCGGCGCCGGCACCGGCCTCGGGCTCGCGATCGTGCACGCGCTCGTCGAGCGCGCCGGCGGCTTCATCCACGTCGAGAGCGCGTCCGGGAAGGGCACGAGCGTCGAGCTGCATCTCCCGCTCGCGGCGTAGCCGCGGCGGGCCGGCCGATCGCGGGTGGCCGCGGGCGGCGCTACGCGAACGCGAACCGCTCGCCGACGAGCCGCTCGGAGACCTCCCACAGGCGCTCGGCGTTCGCGCCATCGAGGGCGTAGGACTTCACGCCTTCGGGTGCCTCGGGGGCGTCGTCGATCTCGGCGACGTGGCAATCCTCGAGGTAGAGCCCGCCGCGTCCCGCCAGCTCGGGCGCGGAGGCGGCGAAGCAGCTCGTCGCGGCGCCTTGCTCGACCGTCTTGAACTGCATGCCGCGCGCCCGCGATCGGAGGTATTCCAGGTCCTCGGCCTGGAGGTGGCGTCCGAGCTCGGTCACGATCGCGCCCGGGTGGACCGCGAAGGCGTGCACGCCGCGCGTGCCGA
Source organism: Deltaproteobacteria bacterium (assembly GCA_020848745.1). Taxonomy (NCBI): domain Bacteria; kingdom Pseudomonadati; phylum Myxococcota; class Myxococcia; species Deltaproteobacteria bacterium. The sequence continues at coordinate 19,355 of JADLHM010000038.1, forward strand.
GCCGCCGCTCGAGCCCGACCGCGAACAGCACGTTCGCGGTCTTGGCCTGTCCGTACGCCTGCCACTTGTCGTAGGGCCGCCGTTCGAAGCCGAGGTCGTCGAAGTCGACGGGTGCGATGTGGTGCCCGCGCGAGCTCAAGCACACGACGCGCGCGGCGTCGCTTCGCAGGAGCGCCGGTACGAGCGAGCAGACCGCGAGGAAGTGCCCGAGGTGGTTCGACCCGAACTGCAGCTCGAAGCCGTCGCTCGTCCTCGCGAGCGGGCACGCCATGACGCCCGCGTTGGCGACGAGGAGGTCGATCCGCGGGTGCTTCGCGCGCATGCGCTCGGCGAAGCGTCGGATGCTCGCGAGCGACCCGAGCTCGAGCTCCTGCACCGAGACGGCGGCGTTGCCGGTCGACGCCCGGACGTCGGCCGCGACCGCCTCGCCCTTCGGGACGTCGCGCGCGGTGAGAACCACCTCGGCGCCGTGCGCCGCGAGGGCGCGCGCCGTCTCGCGCCCGAGCCCGCTCGAGCCGCCCGTCACGAGCGCTACGCGCCCGCCGAGGTCGATGCCGCCGAGGACTTCGTCGGTGGTGGTCGTAGGGCCGAAGCTCGCGGGGTCGCGCATCCGCGCTCTATAGCGATCGCCCGAGCGCCCGTCGATATGATGGCTGCTGCTGCGGCAAGTAGGGGGGCGCTTTGCGGCTCCCGGTTCCAGGAGCCCAGCGCCGAGGGCCCGCCGGTGGCTCTCCGCCTCGGGGTCAAGCGAGCTGTCCGCCGCTCGCAAAGCGCCCCAGCACCCGGCGGCGCGCACGCGGGCTCTTGGCTTGCGGATCGCATGTGACGCTGCCAGGGTGCGCGAGCCGTCATCGCCCAGCGAGGAGCCCCCATGCGCCAGCGTCTCCGTCTCGTGATCGTCGTCCTCGGCGCGTTCTTCCTCCTCCAGGGCGTCGCCTGGCTCGTCGACCCGGCGCGCGTCGCCGCCGGGCTCGGCATGCCGCTCCTCGACGGCCTCGCACGCAGCACGCAGGTCGGCGACTTCGCGTCCTTCTTCCTCGTGGCGGGCGCGACGATGCTGCTCGGCAGCCGCCACGGCCGCTCGGAGCTGCTCTGGGTGCCGGCGGCGCTCATTGGCGGCGCGGCGGTGACGCGCACCCTCGCGTGGATGTTCCAGGGCGCCGCGTTCGCGTTCCTCTTCATCACCGTCGAGGTCGTCGTCGCGGCGATCCTCGTGACCGGTGCGCGCCGGCTCGACTCGCTCTAGGACGATGACGAAGCAATGGCCCGGCTACGACGACTACCAGGCGGGCACCCCGCGCGACATTCCGGTCGTGTTGCTGCGTCCGCGCTGACGAAGCTCGCCGATCGCCGCGCGCGCATGCTGCAGCATACCGTGGTGCCGCTGCCGGGCGGAGGCTGGTTCAGCCCCTACGGACGGTCTGGCGAGGTATTGCGCGACGCATCAGTGCACCCGGAAGTCGCGCAGCAGCGTGATGGCGCCGAGACCGTGCGCCTTCCGGTAGTAGGCTTCGTCCGCCGTGACGCAGAGAGTCTCGCGTTCGCACCGGGCGACCGCATGATAGAGCGTGTCGAAGACGTGGTGACGCAGCGACGCCGCAAGTCGGCACACTTCGACGTACACCGCGACGTCCTCAGTGGACTCGGGGCGGTCAACCGCTATTCGGATCCATCGTCCCCTCCTCCCGCCGACCGACGGGGCGCGGGATCGGCAGCCTGGTTCACCCTAGGCACGGGTGCTGCCGGCCGCCCGTCCTCGGCGCGCATGCGGGCGAGATTCGCGTCGATCTGGTCGTGGAGGTGGGCGACCAGATCGGCGTGATCCTCGCCGGGGGTCCGCGCGATCGGGTCGTCGATGCGGACGCGTACCCGCACACCGAACGGGATCGGCCAGAAGTTCCGCTGCATGAGCCGCCAGGAATGCTCGATCGTGACGGGGACGATCGGCGTCGCCGGCGCCGCCGTGAGCAGTGCGACGGTTCCGCGCGGCTTGAACGGCTTCAGCTCGCCGCGTCGCGCCCGCGTGCCTTCGGGGAAGATCACCGCCGAGACGCACCGCTTCTCGACGCGCCGGCCGAGCTCGGTGATCGCCGCGGTCGCCTGATCGGCGTCGTCACGGTCGATGAGACAGTTGCCGCCGCGGCGCAGGTTGTACGAGACGCTCGGGATGCGGCGCGCGAGCTCGCGCTTCGAGACGAATTTCGGGAAGTTCGTGAAGAACAGGTGCAGCAGGAGCGCGATGTCGAACATGCTCTGGTGGTTGGACACGATGAGGTAGGCGGTGCGCGGCCGGACCCGCGGCGAGCGGTCGATCGTGAGCCGCAGACCGGTGATGCGAAAGGCCTCGACGAGCGCGGTGCCGAGGCAGGCGACGCTCCAGTCGTGGGTCCGCTTGCCGAACGCCTTCGCGATCCATTGGACCGGCTCGAACACCAGGAGGATGAGCCCGAAGACGACCGAGAAGACGATCGTCATCGGCCAGTCGAGGATGCGCGCCATCGGGCGCGATAGGTGCAGCAATCGCGCCCCGGACACAAGCCGCGCGGCGTGCGCCTCCGATGCGCGGCCCACTCCGGTCAGCGCTGCCGCGGATGCGGCTCCCGAGCGGCGGAGGCGCGGATCGCGTCGGCCACGTCGACGCTCACCGCCGCGAGGGCGCGGCTATGCGCGGCGGCGAGGGCGTCGAAGCCGCCGCCCGGCGCGGGCTCGCGCGCGACGGTGCGGCCCGAACGCGCCGCCCCGCCGCGCGCCGGACGCACCGACCAGACGACCTCGACCTCGGCCCCCTCGCCGGGCAGCGAGGCGAAGCGCCGCACCGCGAGGGCGACGGTGTGCGTGACGGCGAAGCTCGCGCCCGCGCCGGCGACGACGTCGGGCGTACCGAGCAGCGTCGCGAGGTTCGCGGCGACCGTGGCGGCGATCGCCTCGGGCAGCGGCGCCGCCCAGCGGTTGAACTCGTCGATGTCGACGCGGTTCGGCGCCACCTGCACGACGAGCTGCGGCCGGTCGAGGGCGGGCGGGATCGTGACCGGCCCGACGACGACGCCGTAGGGCGCGGCGGCGCGGCCGCTGGGCGTGGCGACGGCTTCGAGCGTGTAGAAGCGCGCCGGCTTGGTGGCGCCGCAGGCGGCGAGCCCGGCGGCGAGGAGCGTCAACAGGGCGACGCGGGGGCGCGGGGTCGTCATCGGGCCTCTCCTGACTTGCCGCGCAGCAGCGCTTCGGGATGGCGCTCGAGGTAGTCGCCGAGCACGCGGATCGCGCGCGCGGCGCGCGTGACCTCCTGGAGGGTGGTGGTGAGCTCGGTCGCGAGCGGCGAGCTCGGGGCGACGAGCTTTCCGGCGCTGTCGAGCGCGCCGCGCGCGCTCGACAGCGTCTGATCGAGCTGGACGAGCGCCTTCGCGACGTCGTCGCCGATCGCTTGCAACGGCAGCTGATCGATCTTGCGCACGATGCTGGCGAGGCTCGCCTCCAGGCCTTCGAGGGCGCCGGGCACCGTCGGGAAGTCGAGGGGCTTGGCGTTCCAGTCGATGCTGGCGGGCGCGGCGTCGGGAAAGACGTCGAAGGCGACGAAGAGCGCGCCGGTGAGGAGGCTCCCGGAGCGCAGCTGCGCGCGGACGCCGTGCGCGATCAGCGAGTCCCAGAGGCGGCGGCGGATCGCGGTGGGATCGTCGCCGGGATCGAGGTCGGTGAAGCGCACGCCGAAGCGCGCGCCCTCGAGGTGGATCTTCACCGGCACGGAGATCGCGAGGGTCTTGACGTCGACCTCCGCGCCGACCTCGACCACCTGGCCGACCTGGATGCCGCGGAACTCGACCGGCGCGCCCGCCGCGAGGCCGCGGACCGACTGCTTGAAGACGAGACGCACCTCGAGCGGGTTCCGTTCCGGAGCCCGGAACGCCTCGGCGCGATCGCGATGGAGGAGGAAGCTCGTGTTCTCCCCGGCGGGCGGGAGCGCGGCCTCGGCGACCGGCGTCTCGAAGGCGATGCCGCCGATCAGGATCGACATCAGCGACTGCGTCTGGACGCTGAACCCGGTCGCCGACATCGAGACGTCGAGCCCGCTCGCGTGCCAGAAGCGCGTCGCCGACGTCACGTACCGATCGTACGGCGCTTGCACGAACGCCTTGACGGTGAGGCCCGAGCCGTCCGGATCGAGCTCGTAGCCGACCACCTCGCCGACCTGCAGGCGGCGATAGAAGACGGGCGTGCCGCTGTCGAGCGAGCCGAGGTCGCTCGTCTTCAGCACGAAGGAGCGGCCCGGAACGTCGCGCATCACGATGGGCGGCGTCTCGAGGCCGACGAACGCGCGCTGCTCGTCGCGGGCCTGGCCGATGTCCATGCGGACGTAGGCGCCGGAGATGAGGGTGCCGAGCCCGCTGATGTTGGCGCCCGAGATGCGCGGGCGCACCACCCAGAAGCGGGTGTCGGCCACGAGAAAGCTCTCGGTCTTCGGCTCCATGCGTACGGTGGCGACCACGCCCAGGTGGTCGTCGGAGAGTCGGATCGCCGTCATGGTGCCGACGTCGACGCCGTTGTAGCGGACCTTCGTCTTGCCGGCCTCGAGCCCCTCGGCGGAGCGAAAGTCGATCGTGATGGTCGGGCCCTCGGCGAGGACGCGGGTGACGGCGACCCACGCGCCGGCGAGCGCCGCGACGACCGGCACGATCCAGACGAGCGAGGGCCGGCGCTCCTTCTTCGGGACGGTGCGCGAGCTCGGCAGCTCCACGGGTTCAGGCATGAACGACCTCCTCGGAGGGCGCGGCGTCCCAGATCAGGCGCGGGTCGAACGACTCGACGGCGAGCATCGTCAGCACGACGACCGCCGCGAAGAACAAGAGCCCCGGTCCGGGCTCGACCGCCATGAGCGGCTGGAGTTGAACGAGGGCGGCGGTGAAGGTGTCGACGAAGACGTCCACCATCGACCAGCGCCCGATCAGCTCGACGGTGCGGAAGAGCCGCACGCGCTCCGCGTTGTTGGCGACCGAGCCGCGCTGGACGGTCACGAGCAGGTACACGAGCGCGAGGATCTTGGCGCTCGGGATCATGATGCTCGCGATGAGAACGATCAGCGACAGCGGCCAGCCCGTCGGCGACCAGAGGAGGATCACGCCTTCCATGATCGTGTCCGGGGCGCTGCCGGCGGCTGTCGTCGTCACCATCACCGGCAAGAGGTTCGCGGGCACGTAGCAGACGGCGGCCGCGATCACGAAGGCCCACGTGCGTTCGATGCTGCGGTGCTTGCGGAACGCGAGCTCTTCGCCGCAGCGCGGGCAGGCGCCTGCGTCGGCGCCGGGACGCGAGAGGAGCCCGCAGGCCTCGCAGCTCTGCCAGCCGCGCTGTATCGCGGCGACGGGAGCCGTGGTCACGACGGCACCTCGGCGGCGGCGTCGCGCGCGGCGCGTTCCACGGCGCTTCGCGCCGCCGCGTCGGCCCATTCGACGCGAGCCCAGACCTCGCGCGGGTCGAACGCGGACTGCATCGCGGCGAGCAGCACCACGAGCGCGCCGAGCGCGAAGAGCGCCAGACCCGCGTTCACCGACGCGTAGTCCGCGATCTTGATGAGCGCGACCAGCACGCCGAGGATCATGACCTCGATCATGCTCCAGGTGGCGGTTCTCGGGTGGTGGCGAAGGAGCGTCCCGACCCACGACGGCGGGCACGGCCGGCGTGCGCCCACCACGATCGCCAGCATGGACCCGATCTGGAGCGCGGGCGCGACCACGGCGGTGAAGAGCACGAGCACCGCGACGATCTCCTGCCCGTCGTCCCAGAGGTGGCGCGCGCCGCCGAAGAGCGTCGTCGACGCGTGGTGCCCGACCGCGGACAGGCCGAGCATCGGGACGGTGTTGGCGACGACGTAGAGGATCGCCGCGGCGATCGCCAGCGCGAGCGTGCGCTCGAGCGGGTCCTCGCGTCGCCGCCAGAGCTCCTTGTCGCAGCGCGGGCAGCGCGCCGCTTCGCCCGCCGCGAGCGCCGGCAGGCGCTGCAAGAGATCGCAGTGCGGACACGCGACGACGCGGAGGTCGGTGGTCGGCGAGTTGAAGACCGGCTCGGGCATGGCGTGCGTCACGGCCCCCCTCACGGGGACGGCGGCCTCCTCACCGCGTGACCTCCGGGACACCCATGCGGACGAGCGCTTCGCGGACCGGCGCGCTCGGGATGCGGATCGTGCCGGTGAAGGGCTTGTCCATCTCGAGGACCAGGTAGACCGATGCGGCGATCGAGACCGAAGAGACGAGCATCGCGATCATCACGGTGCCGTTGCGCGGTGCGAAGAGGCCGAAGCTCGCGAAGAGGACGCTCAGCCAGAGGACCAGGATGCCGAGAAACGGCAGTGGGATGCTGCTGCCGCGATGCACGTCGATCAGCCACCGCGTGCGCGCGATCGTGGCGCTCACCTCGAGCGCCCGCTCGCGCAGCCAGCGCTGCGCGTCGCCTCGTGGCGCCAGGGCGCGGATGCGGTCCTGGACGTTCTCGAACAGGATCCACCCGTCGTGGTCGGCCGCGTGCCCGAACTCGTCGGGCCAGGCGAGCTTCGCCACGTGGGAGGCATAGCGATGGAGGAGATGGCGCGTGTCGGCGGCGTCCGAGCCGTAGTGCACGAATTGACGATCGAGGAGGATGAGGTCGGCGGACAATTGCGTGATCTCTTCGGCGCGCTCGTCGAACGACGAGCGCGCCGCGGCGACGAGGAGCCCGAGCACGAGCGCGGTCAGCGTGGCGAGCGTGCCCATCGCGATGCGGACGGCGTCCTCGGTCGGCTTGTCGAGGTGGTGCTTCGGCAGCCGGGCGCGGACCCACATGCCGAGGAGCGAGCCGCAGAAGATGGAGCCGCACACCAGAGCGGCGAGCGAGAGATCGTGCTGCGGCCCTGCGATCACGCTGGCGTCTCTACTGCGCGCCGGCGCAGTGCGCGAGGCAGTCCTGCTTCCGCGGGATGCAGACCTCCATGTCGCACGCGGGGGTCATCATGCAGGGATCGCCGTTCGCGCATTCCTTGTACTGGCGGTGGCAGATCGTCTGGCAGTCCGGGCCCGGGGACGGGAACGGCGGCGGGCCGGCCGGCTTGGCGGCGGCCGCGCAGGCGGCGAGTCCGAGCGCGCCCGCGATGGGGAGCCAGCGGCGAAGGGCGAGGCGGACGGACGTCACGGTCGGGCGCCTCACGATTCCGCCGCGCGGCTCAGGTCGATGACCGACAGCGACGACAGCGAGTGGGTGACGTACGCGAAACGGCCGTCGGGGCTGATCGCGATCGCGCGCGGCATGCTCGCGACGCCGATCCGTCCGACGACGTTGCCCGCCAGCGTGTCGATCACGTCGATGCGCGCGGTGCCGACGCTTGCGACGTAGAGCAGGCGTCCGTTCGGGTGGAGCGCGATGCCGAGCGGCTGCGGGCTCACGGCGACCGAGGACACGGCGCCCGACGGCAGCTCGACGATCGCGACCGACGCGTCACGTCCGTTCGCGACGTAGGCGCGCTTGCCGTCCGGCGCGAGCGCGAGACCCGACGGCGCCGCCGCGAGGGCGAGGGTCGACGTCACGTCCGCGGTGGTCGGGTCGAGGGTGAGGAGCGCGCCGTCGATGCACGCGAGCTTGCAGCCGACGACGTAGACCCGCGTGCCGTCCGGGCTCGCCGCGACGCCGGCGGGATGCAGCGGCAGGAACTTGTCCTTCACGATCCGGTTCGTTCCGGCGTCGACGATCAGCAGATGGTCGTCGTCGCTCGTCGCGTTGGTGACGTAGGCGTGCCGGCCGTCGGGCGCGACGGCGACCGACGGCGCGAGGATCGGGCGCGCCATGCTGGAGACCGGCAGGCGCGTCGCGAGCGCGTCGCTCCTGGTGTCGAGCACGAAGAGGCTCTGCGCCGACATGTCCATCACGTAGCCGCGGGCGCCGTCGGGCGTGAGCGCGATGGCGCCCGGCTGGCCGCCGGTGGTGATCGTCGCCGCGACGGTACGGCTCGCGGTATCGATCGCCACCACCTTGTTGGTCCTGAGCGTGACGTACGCCCGCTTGCCGTCGGGTCTGAGGGCGACGTCGGTGCCGTAGTCGCCGATCGGGATGCTCGCGACGACCGCGCTGCTCGGCGGCTCTGACGGGCCGAGGCCCGTCGACCCGATCCCGCACGCGGAGACCGCGACGAGGGTGAGAGCGACGACGAGACGGGGGGCGTGCATGATCGTCCTCCTGGGCCCGGGTCAGTGTGGCCCCGGCTGTACCCGATCGAGCGGCTTGCCGTCGAGTGCCTCCGCCTCGGCGGTTTCGAGCTTCTGGACGTCCGCGGGTGACAACTGCGGCCGGTTCACCTTGATGGTCAGCTTGTCGAGCTTGGCGGTCAGCGTGAACGGCGGCGTGTAATCCTCGTCGTTCACGCCGGTCAGCGTGTCGGAGCCGATGTCGAAGCTCTCGTCCCATTGCAGGATCATGGGGAGCGTGTGCTCCATCTCGATGGTCTGCGCCGCCTTGCCGTCCACGCTGAGCGTGCCGGTGCCGGACCGTCCGAGGCCGCTCATGTCGTTGAAGGCGAGCGTGCCGGCGCCGAGGCCGTCGTAGGTGAAGTCGAAGGCGAGCGTGTGCTTGCCCGGCGCGAGCTTGTCCTTGCCCGCCCACTTGATCCGCTTCAGGCCGACCAGGTTCCACAGGAAGACCGGCTTGCCTTTGAGCAGGTAGAACCCGTAGCCGGCGAACCGCCCGCCGGAAGTCAGGATCATCCCCTCGGCGCCGCCCTTCGGGACCTCGATGTCGGCGGTGATCGTGTACGAGGCGTTCAGCAACATCGGCGAATCGCCCTGCGGGAGGCCGACCATCGGCCGCGTGTAGACGAACTCCGCGCGCCCGGCGGTGATGTTCGGCCGCGGCGCGACGATGCGCGCCGCCACCGACGCGTCCATCGGGAAGACGTGGTACTTCGTCGCCTCGGCGACGAACTTCTTGCGCAGCTCCGCCACCTTCTTCGGGTTCGCGGCGGCGACGTCGTGGGCCTGGTTGAAGTCCTTGCGCAGGTCGTAGAGCTGGAACACCTGCTTGTTGAGTGGATCGTCGTTCGCGGCGCCGAAGGCCTGCCACGGCGCGCGGTTCACCCGGGTGCCGAGCAGCCAGCCCTCGTCGTAGAGCGCCCACTGGCCCATCATCTCGAAGTACTGGGTCTTGTGCCGCGATGGCGCCGCGGCGTTCTTCGCATCGAACGTGTAGGCGAAGCTCGTGCCCTCGATCGGCGCCTGCTCGATGCCGTCGACCGTCTCGGGCGCCTCGATGCCGGCTGCTTCGAGGATGGTCGGCACGACGTCGATGACGTGGACGAACTGCTGGCGGAGTCCGCCTTTGTCCTCGATGCGCGCCGGCCACGACACCACCATGTTCTGGTTGATGCCGCCGAGCCGCGAGGCATTCTGCTTGAACCAGTCGAAGGGCGTGTCGAAGGCCCACGACCACCCGGCCGACATGTGATTGTAGGTCTGCTCGGTGCCCCAGACGTCGTAGAACTTCATTTGCACGTCCACGGGCATCTCGTTGACACCGTTGAACCACGCGACCTCGTTCGGCGTGCCGACCGGCCCGCCTTCGGCGCTCGTGCCGTTGTCGCCGTTGATGTAGATGACGAGCGTGTTGTCGAGCTTGCCGAGATCACGGAACGACTGGATCACGCGTCCGATCTCGTAGTCGTTGTACGCCGCATAGGCGGCGAAGACCTCGACCTGCCGGATGAAGAGCTTCTTCTCGTCGGCCGAGAGCTGGTTCCAGGGCTTCAGCATGTCGCTCGGCCACGGAGCCAGTTCGGCGTCCTGGGGGATCACGCCGAGCTTCTTCTGGTTCGCGAAGATGCGCTCGCGCAGCTTCTCGTAGCCGTCGTCGAAGAGGTGCAGCGCGTGGATCTTGTCGACCCATTCCTTGGTCGGGTGGTGCGGCGCGTGCGTCGCGCCGGGCGCGTACTTGATGAAGAGGGGCTTCTGCGGGTCGATCTGGTGGATGCGCGTCATGTAGTCGATCGCGTCGTCCGCCATTGCGGTGACGAGGTTCCAGCCCGGCTTGCCCTCGAAGGGATAGATCTGCGTCGTGTTGCGGAAGAGGTTCGGCTGCCACTGGTTGGCGTCGCCGCCGACGAATCCGTAGAAGTACTCGAAGCCCATGCCGATCGGCCACTGATCGAAGGGGCCGGCCTGGCTGGCCGCGAAGGTCGGCGTGTTGTGGTCCTTGCCGAACCAGGCGGTCGAGTAGCCGTTGTCGAGCAGAATGCGGCCGATCGTGGTTTTGTCCTCTGCGATGATGCTGTTGTAGCCGGGGAAGCCCGTCGATTGCTCGGAGACCACGCCGAAGCCGGCCGAGTGGTGGTTGCGGCCGGTGATCAGCGCCGCGCGCGTCGGCGAGCAGAGCGCGGTCGAAAACACCCGGTTGTAGCGCAGGCCTTCGTTCGCGATGCGGTCCATCGTCGGCGTCGGGATGACGCCGCCGAAGGTGCTGGGGATCCCGAAGCCGGCGTCGTCGGTGATGATCAGGAGGACGTTCGGCGCGCCCGCGGGCGGCACCGTGCGCGGCGGCCACCAGGGTTTCGACCTGAGCGCCTCGTGCTCGATCGTGCCGCCGAACGGCATGTCGGGCGCCGGCAGCTGCTTGCCGTTGATTGCGCGCGTGGCGCCGGCCGAACCGACCGGAGGTCGGTCGGGCGATTTTTGTGCCCGGGCGCTCGGCGCGTGCGCGCAGACGAGACCGAGGACCATCACGGTCACGACGAATCCTGCGCGTGATCCGCCCGTGGCGGAAGGAACGAGGAAGTCGGGTGCGCTCATCGCGATGTTTTCCTCCTGCGGTCGGGATCGCACGAACCGTGCGCTCAGGATGCCTCGTGCACGCGCGGGATCTTCCAGCTGCCGTCGAGAATCGAAGATCGCTTGTCCTTCGGCCAGTACATTCGCATCATCAGCACGAACCGGCCGGCGGGCGCGGGGAGCCAGTTCGCTTCCTTCGCCTTTCCGGGCGACTCGTGTTGGATGTAGAGGTCGATCGAGCCGTCCTTGTTCGCGACGAGCTTGTCGCGCTGGCTCAGGGTCGACCGGTGGAGCGCGTTCCGGACGAAGAAGTAGTTTTCGTCGTACATGGTGAGCGACCAGAAGGCGTTCACGGGCGGCAGCGCGCCCTTCGCGAAGTGCATCACGTACTTCTTCTTCCCGTCATACTTGGCGAGGACGTCGGGACCGTCGGACGTCGGGTAGATCGCATCCTGCGGACGATTCGCCCCGAGCCCGAGCCAGGTGATGAACGCCCGCTGGCGATAGTTCGTACCGTAGACGCCGGTATTGATCGTGTAGAGCCAGCCGTCCTCGATCTTGTTGTCACGGAGCAGGACGCCTTCCTTCATCCACGCGGGGATCTTCTCTTGTCCGACCTTCGGCGCCGCCTGGATGCCCTGCAGGACGGCGGGATCGAGCTTCGCGGCGTCGAAGCTCCGGCCGGGCACGAGTCCGATCGCGGCGAACTTGGCGACGGCGGCTGCGTCGGCCGCTGCCGGCGGGTTGGTCTTCATGAGCTCCGCGAGCATCGTGAAGAACGCGACGCCGTCGAGGGCGTTCACCTGGTCGCGCGTCGGCGTCTTCGCGTCGATCTTGGGATCGACGACGCCGGAGGGCGGCGTGTAAGGCTTGCCGTAGCTGCTGAGCGGCACCACCGACAGGGCGTCCTGCGCCGCGTGCACCGCGGCGTAGTCCGCGGGCGTCCCGGTGCAGTAGATGCGGCCGAGGATCCACACCATGCCCGTCGGCGACTTGTACTCGGTCACGCCCGCGGGCAGCGTTCCGCGCCATCCCGGCCCCGTGATCGCGTACTTCTGCGCGCCGGTGCCGGTCGTCCGCTTGCCGGGCACCTGGAAGACGTCGGTCCAGCCATCCAGCATCGGCAGCAGAAAGTAGCGGTCCTTCATGTCGGGCACGCTGAGGACCCACGGCTCCTTCGAGACGTCGAGCCACGCGACCGTGTAGAGCGTGTCGGCATTGGGCGCCGTCACGTCCTTGTCGTCCGGGCCCGGATACGCGCGGACCCTGGCGAACTGGCCCATGGGCGCGAGCATACCGGCAGGCGTCGCGACGTTCGTCATGATCCGCCGGGTCATCTCCATCGTGACGAGCGGGTATCCGTAGATGTAGGCGTCGACCGCGGTCTCTTTCGCTTCGTGCGCCTTCAGGCCGGACTCCATCCCCTTCAGTCCGGAGCTCCCCTTCATCCCGCAGCCGCTCGCGAGGAGCAGGCAGATCGCAAGAGTCGTCCATCGGTGCGTCGTGGTCATGTCGGTTCCTTTCCTTTCGTCCTTCGCAGAAGTCAGGGCGCCGTGACGACGCGGTAGAAGACGCCGTTGGCGCCGTACGACGGTTTCAGCCACATGCCGTTGCAGTCGTAGTAGGGGTTGCCGCCGACGGCGACGTACTGGCAGTGCGCGGGAAGCGTGGTGACGATCGCGCCGACGTTCGAGGCCTGGCCGGCGGCGACACCGGCCGCGTAGGCATTGGCGGCGGTGCTCTGGTTCGCGGCGTTCGCGCTCGCGGCGCCGATGGCGGCGCCCGCGGCGAGGCCGACCGCGGCCGCGCCCGCTGCGTTCCACCCGCCGCAATTGCCGCAGCCGGTCGAGTAGTACGAGTTGACGACCGTCGGCGGGTGGTAGGCCGCGTAGGTACCTCCGTAGTAGGCGCCGCCGTGATACGCGTAGGCCGTTCCGCCCGAGGCGACCGCCGCCGTGCCGCCGGCGGTCACGCCGTGGACCTCGCCGCCGCCCCCGACGGCGTAGCCGCCGCGATAACCCTCGCCGCTCCACGAGCCGCCGCCGCCCGACGCGTGGCCGCCACGGAAGCCTTGGGCGTTCCACGAGCCGCCGCCACCCGACGCCTCGCCGCCGCGGAAGCCCTCGGCGTTCCACGAGCCGCCGCCGCCCGAGACGGTGCTGCCGCGCATGCCCGTGTGGCTCCACGAGCCGCCGCCGGCGTGACCGAAGGCGAGCGCGGAACTCGCCGAGCCGGCGACCAACGAGCAAGCAGCCAACAACGCGATCAGGGTGCGCATGTTCGTCCTCCCTAGGGCGTCGCGCTTCAGCGGAGCGCGGCCGGCGCGTCCTTGGTGGTCGCCGGCGCTCCCGCGGGTGGCTGCGGCTCCGGACGCGCGAACGCGATCCGCTTTGCCTTCGCCGCCTTCGCGGGCGCCGTGAACGCCGAGGCCGGCACGGCGCCGTTCACCTGCCAGCGCGAGAGCGACACCTCGTGCCGCAGTCGCGCCGGGTCGTCGAGGTAGACGGCGCGTACGCGACGCGGCAGCTGGTCCTTGGCGCCGACCCAGATCTGCGCGAACACGCGCTCGTTCGCGATCACGACCATGTCGGTCGTGGTGCCGTCGACGACTTGCGACTGCCCGACGTAGAACGCGACCTTCAGTCCCTTGGCGATGTCCTCGTAGGGGTCGGCGACGACGACGTCGGTGAACGGAAAGTAGATGTCGGCCTGGTGGTAGGCCTGCTGCAGCACGTCGTCGATCGTGCCCGTGGCGGCGGCGGTCGCGACCAGGTCCTCGCCGGGCGCGTAGGCGGTCACGGTCTTGCCGTCGTAGAAGAACTGCTGCGCCGGCCCGTCGCCGGGCGTCACGACGCGGAGCTTGTTCGGCCGCTGCAGCGCGACGTCCGACGTCGTCGTGTACGCGATCTCCGGGCCGAAGCGGCTCGGGCTCTCGTAGGTGGCGACGGCCGTGAAGGCGAGCGTGTGCGCCGAGGCGAGGCGCGCGCTCATCGCCTTCAGGACGCCGATCGCCTTCGACTCGAGGTCGGGGGCGCCCGAGAAGAGCGGGGCGACGCGTGGACCGGTTGCGGCCTGCGGAGCCGGAGCCCTGTGCGCGCAGGCGACGAGGCACGTCGCCGCGAGCGCGGCCGCGAGACCGAGAGAGAGCGTCTGCTTCGTCATGGCGATGGCTCCTGCTGCTGCGAACGAAAGACGGGGTGCGAGCGACACATGTGCCATCCGCCGCCCCGGACGCGAGCGGCGGCTTGCCAGATCACGCCATCTTCGATTGCGCCGAGGCGGCGCGGGCGCGTCAGCCCTGCGAAAGGACGGAGCGCCGATACGCGTGCGGCGACGTGCCGGTCCAGCGGCGGAACGCCTTGTGGAACGCGCCGACGTCCGCGAAGCCCATCTCGTCGGCGACGATCGTGATCGTCGCCGCGGGGTCGGCGAGACGCTGCAGCGCGCGCTCGTGTCGGGCCTCGTCGCGAAGCGCCCGGAACGACGTTCCCTCGTCCTCGAGCCGGCGTTGCAGCGTGCGATGGCTGATCGCGAGCCGCTTCGCGACCGCTGCCGGCGACGCGTCCTCGCGGCGCGCGAGCGCGGCGCGGACCTCGGCGCCGACGCGACGGCCGATCGACGCGGTCGCGGCGAACCCGAGCTGCTGCTCGGCGGCGGCGCGCAGCACGGCCGCGACCTCCGGGCTCTGGGTGTCGAGCGGGGAGGTCAAGATCGCGTCCGAGACGACGATCTCGAAGCGAGGTTGCTCGAAGGCGACGCGGCAACGCAGCACGCGCTCGTACTCGGCCAGGTCGCCGGCGCGCGCGTGCGGGAAGCGGATCGCGGTCGGCCGGAACCGGCCGCCCGTCGAGCGCGCGAGGTCGGTGACGATCACGCCGGCGAGGTACTCGGCGAGCTGGCGCGCCGCGGCCTCGGGCCAGGCCGTGAAGACGGCGGCGGCTCCGCCCGGGCGGCGTTGCCACGCCACCTCGACCTCGTCCATCGAGACCGCGAGGAAACGCGTGAGCTCCTCGAGCGCGCGGGCGACCGTCGGTTGGGTGGTGGCGAGGTAGCTCAGGAGGTCGCGCGAGCCGAGCTCGGCCGCGTGCAGCGCGACGAGCGGGTCGCCGCGCGCCGCCTCGGCCGCGGTCAGGACCGCGCGCACCACGCGCCACGGCACGCGCGTCGTCGGCAGGAGCAGGGTCGCGTGATCGAGGCCGACGGCGCCGCAGATCGGCCCGGGATCGAGTCCGAGGAGCCGAAGATTCTGCAGCAGGTCCCCGACCTGGATGCCGCCGGCGCCCGAGGTGCGTTCGCCCACGGGTCGGCGGCTTAACCCAGGCCGCTGGCGCGAATCAACCGGTCTTTGGCGCGTTCGGGCAACACGGGGCGCCGCTGTCGACGTAGGCCTCGCTCCACGATGCAGGCGTTCGCGCGCGCACAGGAGGCGCCCCATGGCGATCGCGTCGCTGCGTGACAAGCGCGTCGTCGTGACCGGCGCCGCGTCCGGCATCGGACGCTCGGCGGTCCTCGCGTTCGGGCGGGAGGGCGCGCACCTCGTCGCGCTCGATCGCGACGCGGCGGGACTCGCCGCCGTCGGGCTCCAGGCCCGCGAGGCCGGGCTCTCGTGCGAGACCCGGGTGCTCGACGTGACCGACGCCGACGCCTGGCGCGCGCTCGCCGCGACGCTCGCGGATGACGGCGCAACGCCCCACGTGCTCGTGAACAACGCTGGCATCGGCTACTTCGGGCTCTTCCTCGAGAGCGACCTCGCGCACTGGCGGCGCGTCCTCGACGTGAACCTGATGGGGGTGGTGCACGGCTGCCACGCGTTCCTGCCGTCGATGCTCGCCGCCGGCGGACCGCGGCACGTGCTCAACGTGGCGTCCTCGGCCGGCAATTTTCCCGTTCCGTCGATGGCGGCGTACGCCGCCTCGAAGTTCGCGGTGAACGGCTTCACCGAGGTATTGCGAATGGAGCTGGCGGCGACGAACGTGCGCTTCACGACCGTCTGTCCCGGCGTCATCGACACGCCGATCGTGACGGTGCGGAGCAACGTCGCGCCGGGCGTGTCGGAGGCGCAGATGGCGCGCCTGCAGGCGTACTACAGGCGCGAGGGCTGCTCGCCCGACGTCGTCGCCGCCGACATGGTGCGGGCGGTCGGACACGACGTCGACATGCTGCTCACCGGCCCCGCGGCGCGTCTCGTCTATCACCTGCGGCGGATCTCGTTGCGGCTCGCCCGCGCGGTCACGCTGCGCTTCGCCCGGCAATCGGGCTATCTCGCATAGGAGGGAACCATGAGTGACATTACCGGCGGCGAGCTGCTCGCCCGCTCACTCGCCAACGAGGGCATCCGCGTCGTGTTCGGTCTCCCGTGTCCGGAGGTCGATCCGCTGCTCGCGAGCCTCGACGCGCACGGCATCCGTCTCGTGCCGATCCGCCACGAGGCCGCGGCGGTACACATGGCCGAGGGGCTCTACAAGACGACCGGGCAGGTGGCGGCCGTGCTCGGCAATCCCGGCCCCGGATCCGCGAACCTCCTGCCGGGGGTGATCACGGCGCGCCACGAAGGCGTGCCGGTCGTCGCGATCACCTCGCAGCACCGCCTCGGCATCGTGTACCCGTCGCCGCCGTCGACGTTCCAGGGGCAGGATCAGCTCGACGTCTTCCGTCCGGCGGTGAAGTGGGGCGGGCCGATCTTCGACTGGAGCCGCATTCCCGAGGTCGTGGCGCTCGCGTTTCGCGAGATGTGGGCGGGGCGGCCGGGTCCGGTGCACCTCGAGGTCCCGGCGCCCGTGCTCTACGCGACCGGCGACCCGGCGAGCGTCCGCATCGTGGCGCCGGCCGCCTCGCGGGCGGCGCTGCCGCAGGCGGCCGACGCGCAGCTCCGCGCCGCCGCCGGGATGCTGCACGGGGCGCGCCGGCCGCTCCTCGTCGTCGGCTCGGGCGTCGACCGCGCCGGCGCCAACGCGGCCGTCGCCGAACTCGTCGAGCTCCTGCGCTGTCCGGTGATCACCACGATGGCCGGCCGCTCGAGCTTCCCGATCGATCATCCGAGCCGCCTGCACGGCTACGGACCGGCCGGCGATCTCGCGCGCCGCGAGGCCGACGTCGTCTGCGTGCTCGGGTCGCGGCTCGGGAACCTCGACCTGCCGTTCGACAAGTACTGGGGCGACCCGGTGGTGCAGCGCGTGATCCAGATCGACGTCGACCCCCGCCACGTCGGGGTGACGCGGCCGGTCGCGCTCGGCGTCGTCAGCGATCTCGCCACCGCCGTTCCGGGTCTCGTCGCGGCCCTCCGCGCCCTCGGACCGGCGCGAGGCGAGGCGGGCGCGACGGCGCGCTATGCCGAGATCGAGGCGCGGTGGCGGGCGGAGACGATCGCGCCCGTCCTCGCGTGGGAGGGGCCGGGCATCCATCCGGCGCACGCGATGCGCGTCGTCGGCGAGGTGTTCGGCAAGGACGCCGTCTACGTGACCGACGGCGGCAACACCTCGCTCTGGGCCCACACCGTCCTGCCCGCGACGGCGCCGCGCTCGTACCACAGCATCCTCGAGCTCGGCATGCTCGGCACCGGCATCCCGTCGGCGCTCGGCGCCAAGCTCGGCGCGCCCGAGCGCGAGGTCGTGTGCGTGACCGGCGACGGCGCCGCCGGCTTCCACTTCATGGAGATGCAGAGCGCGGCGCGCGAGGGCCTCGGCATCACGACCATCGTGTTCGCCGAGGGCTCGTGGACGATGGAGGAGCTGAACGAGCGCCTGCTCTACCAGCGCACCTTCGGCACCGCGATGGGCGACGTCCGCTGGGACATCGTGGCCGAAGGCCTCGGTTGCCGGCCGGCCTACGTCGACCGGCTCGAGGATCTCGCGCCGGCGCTCGCCGCCGCCCGCGGCGCGGCCGGCCCGACCGTCGTCTGCCTGCGCACCGCCCGCGACGCCAACCTCGCGCTCCCCTCCGACATGATGACCCGCTTCTTCGAGGTCTATCAGGGGCCGCAAGGTTGAGCGCGCCTCGCATCGCCTTGATGCGGGTCGCGATCCTGCGACCGTTCGAGCGCTTCCTGCGGCGCATCGGGGCGCCGCTCGAGCGCGTCGCGGAGCGTGTCCACCTGCCGCTCGAAATGCTGCGCGACCCCGAAGCGCTCGTGCCGGCCCGGCTCGGCGCGGCGTTCGTCGCCGAGGCGGCGCGGGTCTCGGGGATCGAGCACCTCGGCGCAACCGTCGCGGCCACGACGCGCATCGGAGAGCTCGGAACGTACGGACGGATGCTGGCGCGAGCGGCGTCGCTGCAGGAGGTGCTCACGACGGTGCGGCGGTTCCACGCGAGCCACCATTCGGGGGAGGTCTACTGGCTCGAGGCCGCGCCCGCGCCGCCGCTCCTCTGCCAGCGGTTCACGGTGCAGCTCGACGACCCGAACGGGCAGATGAGTCAGTACGCCATCCTGCTCGTCGCCGATCTGCTGGCTGCGCTCGCGCGCGGCGCGTGGCGGCCGACGGTCCATCTGCGGAAGGAGGTGCCGCGCTCGGTCGCCGACACGCCATGGGGCGAACGCGCCGACCTCCGCTTCGGCCACGATCGCTGCGCGGTCGCGCTCGATCCGCAGGCGCTGCCGGCGGTCGCTCTCCCGGGGGCGTTGCCGATCGACGCGGCACGCGAGCTCGTCGACTGGTACGGTACGCGCCCCGCCGCCGGGTTCGTCCCGAGCCTCCGCCAGTGGCTCGGGCGCGTCCTCCGGACCGACGCCGTCCGCATCGAAGTGCTCGCCGAGACCGTCGGCACGACGCCGCGCACGCTGCAGCGCCGGCTCGCCGAGGTTGGCACGACCTATGCGCGCGTGCTCGGTGAAGCGCGTTTCCAGATCGCCGCGAGTCTGCTCGCGCGTGACGTCGAGATCCGCGAGGTCGCGCGTGCGGTCGGCTATCGCGACGCCGCGCATCTGACGCGCGCGTTCCGACGCTGGAGCGGGACGACGCCGAGCGCCTACCGGAGCCGGGTGCACGACGCGCTCGTCGGCGCCGCGCTACCGCCGGCAGCCGGCGCGGAATGGCAAGTCTCCGCATGATCGCGCGCATGTCCGCCATTCCCGTTCGGGGCCGGGTGCTCACTTGCATGCTGGCATTCTTCGTTGCCGCGCCCGTGGCGTCTGCGGTCGCGGCCGCGGACGACAGCGCCGAGCTCGCCAAGAAGCTCCAGAACCCGGTGGCGTCGCTGATCAGCGTGCCGCTGCAAAGCAATTTCGAGTGGGGCGCGGGCCGCAGCAGCGACGGCTTCAAGTACACGCTGAACGTGCAGCCGGTGATCCCGATCCCGCTCGGCCAGCACTGGAACCTCATCTCACGCACGATCGCGCCCGTGATCCACCAGGATGACCTCGTGCCGAACACCGAGCAATTCGGCCTCGGCGACGTCGTGCAGAGCCTCTTCCTCTCACCGAGCGCGGCCGGACCGGGCGGCATCATCTGGGGCGCGGGACCGGTCTTGCTCCTGCCGACGGCGACGGAGGAGTTCCTCGGCGGCGAGAAGCTCGGCCTCGGGCCGACGGCCGTGGTACTGCGGCAGGAGCACGGCTTCACCTACGGCATGCTCGCGAACCACATCTGGTCCGTTGCGGGCACGAGCCATACGCCGAACGTGAACGCGACCTTCCTGCAGCCTTTTTTCGCGTACACGACGAAGACCTACACGAGCTTCAACGTCTCGACCGAGTCCACCTACGACTGGGGAAAGACCAAGTGGACCGTGCCGCTGATCGCGACCGTGTCGCAGCTCTTGAAGGTGAAGGGCGTACCGATCCAGCTCCAGCTCGGTCCGAAATGGTACGCCGAGGGACCGACGGGCGCACCGGACTGGGGCATTCGCTTCGCCCTCTTCTTCCTCTTCCCGCGCTGAGCGCGGCGTCAGGGAGTCGCGTCGTCGGCGCAGGAGGAGGCGCGGTCGCTCCGCGGTTTCGACGAGACCCACACCGGCATCCTCGACAGCCCGGCGGCGGTCGCCCACCTGAACGCGATCCTGGGCGCGGTGCGGTGAGCCCGGCCGCTACTTGCCGACGGGGATCGTGAGCGTCGGTACCGTCGCTCCGTCGTCCGCGGCGCGCCCCGCTCAGCGCTCGAAGCTCTGGACGACCGGGGGCTCGGTGAACGAATCCCCCGTGAACACCAGCCCGTCGATGCCCTGGCCGCCGTTCAGCCCGACCTTGCTCGCGAACCGACCGTCGGTGAGCGTCACGTCGTCGTCCCCGGCTTGCCCGAAGAAGCGGACCTTGCCGCCGAAGCTCACCGTGGTGAGCTGTACGACGTCGCTGCCGTCGCCGCTGTCGATGCTGACCTTGCGCGCGGTGCTCACGTTTTCGACGTCGAGCGTGTCGTCGCCGACGCCGGTCGCGACGCGGAGGAATCCCGGGATCGCGAGGTCTCGTACCTCGACCGAGTCGGTGCCGATGCCGGTCTCGATCGCGATGTTGCGCGCGCCCTCGAGGGTGCGGGCGAAGGTGAACGGCGGCTCGCCCTCGCGGGTCCGCGTCACGCTGACCGCCATGCTCGCGCCCTGACCGACGACGCTGACGGCGCAATCTCCGCCCCGGCATCGCACCCGCAGCGTCGGGCCCTTCAGGCGGATGCGGATCGTGGTGGTGTGGGGCTCGGGGACGCGGCGCTCGGCAGCCTGCGCGGCGAGCGGGGCGAGGAGCAGGACGGCGGCGGCGAGGAGGACGTGCGGGAGGGAAGGGCGCATCCCGGAAGGTGTGTCAGCCGGCGACTTCTGGCGCAAGTCGAAATGTCGAGGCAGCCCGGCCCCCTCTATGGCGTTCGTGATGCTCCCGCCGGCGCGCTCACGCCGCGGTCGCCGGGCTCCGCACGGTGACCGGGCATTCCAGGCGCACGCACGTGCCGCGCCCGGGATCGGAGACGATCTCGAGACGGCCGCCGAGCGCGAGGGCGCGCTCCTCCATGCTGGCGAGCCCGAGCGAGTCGCTGCGCGAGGTGGCGCGGTCGAAGCCGCGGCCGTCGTCGCGCACCTCGAGGAGGAGCCTGCCGTCGTCCACGCGCAGCAGGAGATCGACGGTGCGCGCGGCGGCGTGGCGGAGCGCGTTGCCGAGCGACTCCTGCGCCACGCGGTAGACCGCGATCTCGGTCTCGTCGTCGAGGCGCGGGATCGGGGTCGGGAAGCGGGTGGTGACGCTGCGCTGGAGGGACGAGGCGTTGGTCGCGAAGGCGCGGAGGCTCTCCATCAAGCCGAGGTCGGAGAGCATCATCGGGCGGAGCTCGCGGCTCACCATGCGCAGGTGCTCGATCACCTCGGCGAGGTGACGCGTCGCCTGCGCGAGCTCGGCGCTGTCCCGCTCGTGCGCGCGCGAGACCTCGAGCAGCACGCCGATCGCGGCGAGCTCCTGGCAGACGTTGTCGTGGAGATCGAGGCCGAGCCGGCGGCGTTCCTCTTCGCGGATGGCGGCTTGCCGACGGGCGAGGCGACGCAGCGTCTCCTCGCTCCGCTTCAGGTCCTCGAGCGAGCGGCGCAGCGCCTCCTCGGCGACGTGGCGCTCGGTCACGTCGCGGCCCGCTCCCTGGATCTCGGTGATGGCGCCGCGCTCGTCGCGGACCACGCCCTGCTCCCACTCGAAGCGCCGCCACGTCCCGCCGATGCGCACGCGGCTCACGACGACGTTGCGGTAGGGCGGTTGCAGGACGTGCGCGAAGCTCGCGAGCACCCGTGCGCGGTCTTCCTCGTGGATGTGCGGCAGGATCGTCACCCGGCCCGCCTCGACGTCCTCGCGGCGGTAGCCGAAGGCGCACAGGTAGGCGTCGTTGGCGAAGAGGAGCTTGCCGCTCGGGTCGGCGCGGGCGATGAGCTCGAGCCCCGACTCGACCAGGCTCCGGTAGCGGGCCTCGCTCGCCTGCAGGGCATGCTCCGCTTCTTTGCGCTCGGTGACGTCGAGGCCGATCGACTGGAACTCGCGGATCGAACCGTCCGCCTCCACGATCGCCGAGCCCTCCCACTCGAACCACCGCCAGCCGTTCGGAGCCGGCACGCGGTTCTCGACCAGCACGCGGTGCGGCGGTTCCATCACGGCGGCCATGCTGGCGCGCGTCGCCGCCAGGTCGTCGGGGTGCACCCACTGGAACAGGCTCTGGCCCAGCATGGCGTCGAGCGGTAGCCCGATCACGCGGCAGATCGCGTCGTTGGCGAAGAGGATGCGGCCTTCGCGGTCGAGGCGCGTGAAGACGGCCTGCGTGGACTCGACCAGCCCGCGGTAGCGTGCCTCGCTCTCGTGGAGCGCCTGCTCGGCGTGGCGGCGTTCCTCTTCGGCGGCGCGCCGCTCGGTGATGTCGCGACCGGTCACCCGGATGCCGACGACGCGGCCGTCATGGTCGCGGATGCGGGTGCCGATCACCTCGAGCCAGCGGCGCCCGAGCGCCGTCGCGCACTCCGCGGCGAGCGGCGGAACCGTCTCGCCGGCCGCGACGCGCGCGAACGTCGCCGCGACGTCGAGGTTGTCGGGGTGGTCGGTCAGGAACTCGGACGTCGCGCGCCCGATGAGAGCGTTCGGCGTGTCGCCGAGGAGGCGCGCGGTCGCCTGGTTCAGGTACGTGAGACGCCCTTGGAGGTCGGCCGTCCAGATGAAGTCGCGCGCGTTCTCGGCGAGGTCGCGATAGGCGTCGTACGACTTCTGCAGCGCGTCCACCGCTTCCCGCTCGCGCGCGCGCAGCACCAGGCCGGCCTCGAACGTGCGACGCATGCTCTCCGCGAGGCCGAGGGTGATGACCCAGCCGATGACCGTGATGCCGACGAGTTCGAGCGGGGACGTCGAGACCCCGAGGTGAGGCAGGGCGAGGAGCCAGAGGGTGGCGGTGATCGCGTTCAGCGCGAGCTGCGGCTCCCAGCCCCAGACGAAGAACGCGGCGGCGCTCGCGGAAAGCGCGAAGAGCATGACGCCGAGGATCTCGGCCGAGCCTCCGAACGACGCGAACGTCCCTGTGATCGACGCCGCGAGCCCGCCGCAGAGCGCGATCACGATGGCGCGCGCGTGCGCCGCCGACCGCAGCAGCACGGCGCCGCCGACGATGGCCAGGTGCCCCGCGAGGAACGCGAGCGCGAGCCCGAACCGGAGCCGTCCTTGCAGCGTCTCGATCAGGGTGATGAGCGCGACGACCACGAGCCAGGTGCCCGCGAAGGGCGGCACGCGATTCGCGAGGAGATGCGCGGCTGCGATCCTGGTGCTCGTGGTGGTCTGCACGGCGTCGGGCCCGGCGGCGGGCGGCGCATTGTAGCGCCGCCCGCCGCCGGTCCGTCAACGGCGCGGAGGGCGTGTCAAGAACCTCGGCCGACGCGAGAGTCGTGGGAGCGGCATCGCCCCTCCGGGGCGGCGCGATTCACTCGGGGGACGAGTCGGCCGTGCGCGGCGCGCCGAGCGCGAGCCACGCTGCGTACACCAAGGCCGCGACGAGCGCGGCGGCATTGGTGCCGGTGGCGATTCGCCAGGCGGGCTCGCCGGCCGTGAGCCCGCTCACGACGCCGTGCGCCGCGACGTAGTTCACCGCCGGAACGAGCAGCAGCGCGATCAGCGCCGCGTGGGTGCGCGGCCGCGCCGCGGTGATCAGGGCGACGATCGGCCAGGTCAACAGCAGTGCGTCGTAGGCGATGTGATAGAGCGGCAGCAGGATCGTGAGGCAAGCGAGCGCGGTCGCGAGACCGCGCGGCGCCGCCGCTGCTGCCTCGGTCGCGAGCGCGCGCCGGAACGCGGCGATGCCGACGAGGAGGGCCGCCGCTCCGGCGGCGAGCCCCGCTCGCGCCGGCAGTGCGAGCACCTGGCCCGTGAGGAAGCCCACGTCGATGCGCGTCCACCCGATCGCCGGATCGGCGACGGCCGCGCTGCTGCGGCCGATCGCCGTGAGCCAGCTGGCCGGGCCGTCGGATCCGGCGGCGGCGAGCAGCGTCCCGAGCGAGAGCACGCCCGTCGCGGCGACGCCGACGGCGACCGCGCGCAGATCTCCGCGGGCGAGCATGAGCAGCGCGAGCGGCAGCGCGAATTGCGGCTTCATGCTCGCGAGCACGATCCCGAGCGCGCCGAGCGCCGGCCGCCGCGCGCCGTGGAGGAGGCCGAGGTAGCACCCCAGCACGATCTCGAGCGTGCACTGTCCGAGGAGGAGGTTCTGCTGGCCGGGCCGGCTGAGCAGCACGAGCGTCGCGAGCGTCAGTATGGAGGGGAGTCCGGTCGCGAGCCCGCAGGCCCGGCACACGACGCGCGCCAGGGCGACCGTCAGGCCGATCGTCAGCAGGAAGTAGGCGGCCTCCGCGGTGTGGACCGGAAGGAGTCCGAGCGGCCAGTGCGCCAGGACGGCGACCGGTCCGTACGGCGGGAGCGGTCGCTGCACGGGATGGTCGTGTGCGAACCGCGCCGCCCAGGGATTCTCCCCCGCGCGGAGCGCGACCGCGGGGTAGTAGAGGGTGTCGCGGAAGTCGATCATCGCCCAGCGGCCGGGGTCGCCGTGCGCGGCGAACGCATGACGCTCGACGGCGCGGTGCGTGGACGCCGCCACGATCGCGAGGAAGCCGGCGATCGCCACCCAGGACGGCACGCGGCGGACGAGCCCGAGCGGCGTCGGCGCGGGCTCGGACGACATGGCGCGCGATCGTGGTGGAGCGGGCGGGCGCGGTCAAGCCGCGCGGCGCGCGCGTGGCGCGCGCGCCGGCGCCGGTGCAGGTCGCGATGCCGTGGCACGCTCTGCGCGCTCCGACACGACGTCTCGCATGCGGGCTTTCGTGCGGGGGCGTGGGCGGTGCGATCGAAATGCGAGAGCCCCGAAGCGTCCTGCAATCGCGCAAGAATCGCCGCGCGTAAGTCGGCGAATCGTCGAAGCGCTTTTCGGCACGAGTCTCGCTTCCCGAGCTTGGCATCTGACGCAACTCGTGAGGGAAAATCATATGCAAAAAATGATATTGGTTGATGGGTGTCGTTTCGTATGTGCGATGATATGTCGTCGCGCCGCGATGGGCGCGCTCGTCGCCGCCGCGCTCCTCGCCGCGGGCCTGCGCGGCACGCCCGCGCTGGCCGCGGAGGCGACCCTCACGAGTCTTGGGGTCGGGCTCTACGGCGCCGTGACCGGCACCACCGGCGGTCCGGTCGAGACGCAGGACTTCGCGGGCACGTTCCACATCTCGATCGACGGCGGCGCGTCGACCGAGGCCTACTGCGTCGACCTCCACAATCCGCTGACCTTCGGCGACGCGCAGCCGCAGGTTCCGCCCGACTATCCGTGCGAGGTCGTCCACATTCTCGGCAACGCCTATCCGAACCCGGGCACGATCGGGTCGCCGCTCGCCGACACCCCCCGTGAGGCGGCCGCGGTCCAGGCGGCGATCTGGTACTTCACCGACGGGTTCGTCGTCACGGGCCCGGCGGATGTCCAGGCGCGGGCCGCCGAGATCATCGACATCGCCGGAGACCAGTGCGGCCAGGTGCCGGCGGTGCCGCACGAGCTGACGCTCTCGCCCGCCGACGCGACCAACTACCTCCCGGGCGAGGAGGCGCACACGGTCACCGCGACGTTGCGCGACACCCAGGGGCAGCCCGTGCCCGGCCACGCCGTCCAGGTGACGATCGCGGGCGCCGCCGGCCCGCAGGTGTTCCAGGGTTTCACGGATGCGCAGGGCGACTTCGTCGTGACCTACGAGAACGGGCTCCAGGTGCCCGGGACCGACACGATCAGCGCGACCGCTTCGTTCACGGTCCCCGTCGGCCTGAAGTTCAAGGCCGAGGGGCTCCAGGGCATCGTCGTCGCCGGCGCGCCGCGCCCCGGCACCGTCACCGGCACCGCGACCAAGCATTGGGTGCCGGCTGCGTGCGGTGACGGCGTTGTCAACCAGGCCGGCGAAGAGTGCGACGACGGCAACCTCGCCGACGGCGACGGCTGCGACCACACCTGCGCGCCGACGGCGTGCGGCAACGGCGTCGTGACCGGCGGCGAGCTCTGTGACGACGGCAACCTTCTCGACGGCGACGGCTGCGACGGCGACTGTACGCCGACCGCCTGCGGCAACGGCATCGTCACGATCGGGGAAGAGTGCGACGACGGCAACACGGTGAACGGCGACGAGTGCGATGCCAACTGCACGGCTCCGCGGTGCGGCAACGGCGTCGCCGGCCCGGGCGAGCAGTGCGACGATGGCAACGCGACCAACGGCGACGGCTGTGACGCCAACTGCACCGTCAGCGCCTGCGGCAACGGCGTGGTGACGGCGGGTGAGCAGTGCGACGACGGCAATCAGGTCGACGGCGACGCGTGCGACGCGAACTGCACTGCCACCGCGTGCGGCAACGGCATCGTCACCGCGGGCGAGCAGTGCGACGACGGCAACGCGGTGAACGGCGACGGTTGCGACGCCAACTGCACCGCCAGCGCCTGCGGCAACGGCATCGTCGCCGGCGCCGAGCAGTGCGACGACGGCAACGCGGTGAACGGCGACGGTTGCGATGCCAACTGCACCACCAGCGCCTGCGGCAACGGCGTGGTGACGGCGGGTGAGCAGTGCGACGACGGCAACGCGGCGGACGGCGACGGCTGCGACGCCAACTGCACCGTCACGGCCTGCGGCAACGGCGTCGTCAGCGCGGACGAGCAGTGCGACGACGGCAACCTCGCGAGCGGCGACGCGTGCGACGCCAACTGCACGCTCCCCGCGTGCGGCAACGGCATCGTGACGGCCGGCGAGCAGTGCGACGACGGCAACCAGGTCGACGGCGACGGCTGCGATCACGACTGCACCTCGACCGGCTGTGGCAACGGCATCGTCACCGGCGACGAGCAGTGCGACGACGGGAACCAGGCCGACGGCGACCTCTGCGAGGCCGACTGCACGGCCGCGCGGTGCGGCAACGGCATCCTCGACCAGGGCGAGCAGTGCGACGACGGTCATCTGCAGGGCGGCGACGGGTGCGACGCCACCTGCCGCCTGCAGGAGGTCTGCACCAACACCGTCGACGACGACGGCGACGGCGCGATCGACTGCGACGACACCGATTGCGCCTGCCTCCAGATCCAGCGCGATCCGGCGGTCATCCGCTTCGCCCACCGCCAACCGAAGTCGTCGCGGATGCGCACCCGCCCCGACTTCTTCCGGGTCCACGGCCGCCTCGAGCCGAAGACCGCGCACGACGCGCTCACGGAGGGACTCACCCTCGTGGTCACGAACACGAACGGCGTGATCTACCAGGCGCGCCTTCTTCCGGGCGATCTCCAGAAGCACTGGTCGACGCTGTCGTTCGTCGACAAGGCGGCGGCGCGCGGTGAGGGCGAGCGCGACGGTCTCTACCGCGTGAAGCTGCGGCGCGGCGTCCGCGACAGCCTCTTCGTGGTGATCGAGGCGTACGGCGACTTCAGCGCCGCGACGCTGCCGACCATGACGATCCAGATCGGCATCGGCGACGACATGTTCTACACCAAAGGCGCGTTCTCGGCGCGCCGCTACGGCTGGTACTGGGCGTTCTGATCCGGGACCGGAGCTCGCCGGCCGTCGTCGCGCGCCGCCGCCGCGAGGGGTGCGCGGCGACGGCCGGGGACTTCACTTGCGGGCGCGCGCGGCGACCATCTCGGCAAAGCGTCCGCCGGTGATGCTCAGGGTGTGCTCGCGGCGCGACGCGAACCGCCACCCGGCCTGCGTCCGGACGTACTCGTCGTAGTAGACCCCGCTCACGTCCATCACCTCGCTCGTGCCGTCGAAGACGACGCCGTGGCGCGCGAGCATGTGAATGGCGCCGTTCACGGTGTCGGGACCCGTCGGTTGGAGCCGGTGGGTGAACGCCGAGTGGAGCGTCCAGGTGAACAGCGACAGCGCCTGCGGCATCCACGCCGCCACCTGCGCCGGCGAGCCCGCGATGCCGCCCGCCGACTCGTAGTCGATGCGCGCGTCGGGCGTGAAGAGCGCCTCGAACGCCTGCCAGTTCCGCTCGTCGATCGCGTACGCGTAGGCGACGACGAGATCGCCGATGAGCGCCCGGTCTTCGGGGGTGAGAGCCATGGCGGCGTCCCTTGCCACAGGGGGCGGCCGTTTGCGACTTGACCCGGCGGACGCCCGGACGATACGGAGCGGCCACCCCGGTTTCCCTGCCGCAGTCCGTCGCATGCCCCTCGCCCGCGCCACCGATCGACTCCGCCCGCGCAAGCGGCCGAGACAGGCCCGCTCGCGGCGGACGGTCGACGCCATCGTGAAGGCGGCGGCCGAGATCTTCTCCCGGCGCGGCTACGCCGCCACCACCACCAATCACATCGCCGAGCGCGCCGGCGTGTCGATCGGGTCGCTCTACGAGTACTTTTCGAGCAAGGACGCGCTCCTCGCGGCTCTCATGGAGGCGCACGTCGAAGAGGCCGAGGAGGTGCTGACGCTCGCCGCCGGCGAGGTCGCGGCCGGCGCGCGCGACCTCGCCGGGACGATCCGCCACCTCGTGCGCACCATGATCGCGCTGCACGCGCGCGACCGCGATCTCCATCGCGTCCTGTTCGAGGAGGCGCCGCTCTCCCGCCGGCTCCGCCAGGCGCTGCGCGCCGTCGAGGAGCGGACCGTCGGCTGGGTGGCTGGGCTCCTCGACGCGCATCCCCAGGTGCGGGTCGGCGACGTCCCGCTCGCCGCCGCGGTCGTCGTGCGCACCGTCGAGTCGCTGACGCACAACCTCGTGCTGCACGGCCATGACGACGTCGACGTCGACGCGTACAGCGACGAGATCGTGCGCCTCGTGACGCGCTACCTCGCGCCGGCGCCGTAGGCGGCGCGAACGCCGGGACTCCCACGGCGGAAGGTGGGGCGGCGCGGACGGTCGGCGGGCCGGTGGCAGGCGGCGCGCCGCGGTTGAACCACCGCGGCGCATGCAGCAAGGTGCCCGGATCGGGCGGGTCGAGTCCCCATCCAAAGGAGATGTCCAATGCGTGAAGCCGTGATCGTCGAAGCCGTGCGAACCCCTCTCGGACGAGGCAAGCAGACGGGGGCGCTCTATCCCGTCCATGCCGTCGATCTTGCCGCGAAGGCGCTCGGGGCCCTCATCGACAGGTCGGGGATCGATCCCGCGCTCGTCGAGGACGTGATCATGGGATGCGTGAGCCAGGTCGGCGAGCAGGGTCTGAACGTCGGCCGCAACGCGGCGCTCGCCGCGGGCTTTCCCGAGACCGTCGTCGGGACGACGGTCGACCGGCAGTGCGGGTCGAGCCAGCAGGCGCTGCACTTCGCCGCGCAGGGCGTGATCGCCGGCGCGTACGACGTGGTGATCGCCGCCGGCGTCGAGTCGATGAGCCGGGTGCCGATGGGCACGAGCGCGTACGCCGGCGGCCAGCCCTTCGGGCCGAGCATGA
The DNA here is from genome assembly GCA_020848745.1 of Deltaproteobacteria bacterium. Taxonomy (NCBI): domain Bacteria; kingdom Pseudomonadati; phylum Myxococcota; class Myxococcia; species Deltaproteobacteria bacterium. The sequence continues at coordinate 48,432 of JADLHM010000038.1, forward strand.
TGCAGCGCTACGTCGACCAGAACCTCTACGGCGTCGGCGGTCTCGTGCAGCAAGGCATCTCCGCGGAGATCGTCGCCGAGAAGTGGAACCTCTCGCGGGAGACGCTCGACGAGTTCTCGGTCGGCTCGCACCAGAAGGCGGCCGCCGCGACGCGGAACGGCTGGTTCAAGAACGAGATCGTCCCCGTCGAGGTGCAGCGTCCGGACGGCAGCCGCGACGTCGTCACGACCGACGAGGGCATCCGCGCCGACAGCTCGCTCGCGAAGCTCCTGAGCCTGAAGCCGGCGTTCAAGGACGACGGCGTCATCACCGCCGGCAACTCGAGCCAGATCACCGACGGCGCCGCCGCCGTGCTGGTGATGGAGAAGCGGAAGGCGCTCGCGCTCGGCCTCCGGCCGCGCGCGCGCTTCCACACCTTCGCGCTCGGCGGCGTCGATCCGGTCATCATGCTGACGGGCCCGATTCCGGCGACGCACAACGCTCTCGAGCGCTCGGGCCTCGCGTTCGAGGACATCGATGCGGTCGAGATCAACGAAGCCTTCGCGCCGGTCGTGCTCGCGTGGCAGCGGGAGTTCGACGCCGACCTCGGCAGGGTGAACCTGAACGGCGGCGCCATCGCGCTCGGCCACCCCCTCGGCTGCAGCGGCGCCCGCCTCATGACGACGCTCGTGAACATCCTCGAGCGAACCGGCGGGCGCTACGGCCTCCAGACGATGTGCGAGGGCGGCGGCATGGCGAACGCGACGATCATCGAGCGGTTGGACTGAAGCCGGCCCCTCGTGCGTCGAGCTGCTTGCGCGTTCGTTACGGTTTCGTGAACGCACGCGCGAAGGCCCGGTTCGACCTGGATCTTTGTATCCGTTCTCCCTAGTGAGGTCGCCGTCACGCGGACGCTACGCGCGTCGCGACCAAAGGGGGATACGATGTCCATGAGGCTGGAGCCGCGCTCGACGCGGATGCGGCGAGTCCGCGTGCTGATCGCGCTTGCCGTCTCGATCGGGTTCGCCGGCGCGCCGGCGAGGCTGCTCGCCGAAGCGGGCGGCGCGCCGACCATCGAGCTCTACGTCGACGACGCGACCGGCCAGGTGTTCACCAAGCCCGGTCCGGGACGGAAGCCGCTCGGAACGTTCCAGCGGGTCGAGCCACAGCCGGCCGCGACGGCGCCCGTGGCCCCGACGCAAGCCGCACCGGCGGCGGCGAGGGCTCCCGCGCAGCCGCCGGCGGCCGCGCCCGCCGTCGCGGCGAGCCCGCACACCGAGGAAGAGGTTGCCGGCATCGTCGGCAGGATCTTCAAGAACAAGTGGTACGAGCGCATCTCGCTGCGCGGCTACACCCAGTTCCGCTACACGGCGCTCCTCGAGAAGGACGGGGCGGGCTGGTTCGCGCCCGCCGACCGGAGCGTGCGCGACAACGCCGGCTTCCTGATCCGTCGCGGCCGGATGATCTTCTCGGGCGATCTCTCGGACCACCTCTCGATCTACGTCCAGCCCGACCTGAACGCGTCCCCGACCGACGGCGACTTCTCGCTGCAGCTGCGCGATCTCTACGCCGACGTCGCGCTCGACAAGAAGAAGGAGTTCCGCTTCCGGCTCGGGCAGTCCAAGGTGCCCTTCGGCTGGGTGAACCTGCAGTCGAGCCAGAACCGCATTCCGCTCGAACGACCCGACGCGATCAACTCCGCCGTCGAGGGCGAGCGCGACATCGGCGTCTTCTTCTACTGGGCGCCGGCCGAGATCCGGGAGCGCTTCCGGAACCTCATCAAGGACGGCCTCAAGGGCTCGGGCGACTACGGCGTCTTCGCGCTCGGCATGTACAACGGCCAGGGTCTGAACCGGCTCGACTCGAACGACAACCTGCACGTCGTGAGCCGGCTCACCTATCCCTTCGAGTTGCCGAACGGCCAGTTCATCGAGCCCGGCATCCAGGGCATGTACGGTCGCTTCGTCGTGCGACGCTCGGCCATCCCGACCGGTCCGGACGGCGAGGATCTGACGCCGGAGGATTTCGAGGGCGGCCGCGTCGACCGCCGGGCCGCGGTCACGTTCGTCCTCTATCCGCAGCCGATCGGCTTCGAGACCGAGTGGACGATCGGCGACGGGCCTCGGCTCGTCGCCGGCGACACCCGGATCGGGACCCGCTCGTTCTGGGGCGGCTACGTCCAGGCGCACTACCGGACGCCGTTTCCCTGGGGCAGCTTCATCCCGTTCGTCCGCTGGCAGTACGAGGACGGCGGCCGCAAGTTCGCGCGCAACGCGCCGCGTGCGCGGCTGAACGAGGTCGACTTCGGCATCGAGTACGCGCCGATCTCCGAGCTCGAGATGACGCTGATGTACACCTACTCGCCGTACCGCACGAACACGAACAGCTATCCGTACGACGACATCGACGACGGGTCGCGGCTCGGGATGCAGGTGCAGTGGAACTACTGATCGGCTAGACCGTAGCGAGGGCGATCGTGCCCGCGGCGCGGGGGCCGTCGAGATGCGGCCCGACGCGTCGGAGCCGTGAAGGAGAGGCCATGGACGCGGCGAGCCTGAGTCCGGAGCAGAAGGCGCTCCAGCTCAACCTGGACGACCAGAAGTACGGCACGATCGCCGAGATCGGCGCCGGCCAGGAGGTCGCGAGCTGGTTCTTCCGGGCCGGCCGGGCGGCCGGCACGGTCGCCAAGTCGGTGTCGGCCTACGACATGAAGGTCAGCGACGCGATCTACGGTCGGAGCGGGCGCTACGTCTGCCGCGAGCGGCTGCTCGCGATGCTGCAGCACGAGTACGACCTCCTGCTCGAGCGCTTGGCGGAGACGCGCGGCGACACGACGTGCTTCTTCGCCTTCGCCGACACCGTCGCGACGTGCAGCGCTACGCGCGAGCGTGGCGAGGCATGGCTCGGGATCCGCTTCCAACACGCGCCGCGCGCCGAGTCGTCCGACATCCTGCTGCACGTGCACCTGCTCGACCGCGTGCGTCTCCACGAGCAGGAAGCCCTCGGCATCCTCGGCGTGAACCTCATCTACGGCGCGTACTTCATGGGCAGCGACCCGAAGGCGCTCGTCGCCCTGCTGCTCGACGACCTCTCCTCCCGGCGCGTCGAGATCGATCTCATCCGCTTGTCGGGTCCGGCGTTCCCCGGGATCGACAACCGGCTGATGAGCCTCCAGCTCGTCGAGCAGGAGCACACCGATGCCGTCATGTTCACCGCGGCCGGCGAGGTCGTGCAGCCGTCCGAGGTGCTCTATCGGAAGCCCGTGCTCGTCGAGCGCGGCCGTTTCCGCCCCCTCACCCACCTCACGCTCGACATCCTGGAGCGCGCCTACGAGCAGTTCGTCGAGGACCCCGCCCTCGAGGGCGAGCAGCCGGTCGTGCTGATGGAGATGACGCTCGCCGGGCTCGGCGGCGAGGGCGGCTCGATCGTCCATGCCGACTACCTCTCACGCGTCGACACGCTGCGGACGGTCGGTCAGACCGTGCTGGTCTCGAAGTTCGGCCGCTACTTCCGCCTGGTCGAGTACCTGGCGCGCTATACCCAGAACAGGATCGGTCTCGCGGTCGGCCTCCCGAGCGTCCGCCAGATCGACGACGAGAAGTTCTACGATGACCTTCCCGGCGGCGCGCTCGAAGCCGCGGGCCGGCTCTTCCGCCGCAACGTCCGCATGTACGTCTACCCGGCGCTCGACCCGACGACCGGCGGGGTCATCACGGCCGAGACCGTCGAGCTGCCGGCGGAGTCCCGGCCGCTGCACGCCTTCCTGCGGCAGCGGCGGAGCTTCGAGGCCATCCGCGGCTACAACCCCGACTTCCTCCGCATCATCGCCGACGACGTGCTGGCGCGGCTGCAGAAGGGCGATCCGTCGTGGGAGGCCTCGGTGCCGGCGGGCGTCGCGGCGGCGATCAAGCGGGAAGGGCTGTTCGGTTGGACGGGGGCGCGGAAGGGCGCGTAGGGCGCACCGCTTCGACGGCTTCAGCCGCCGGCGCGGCGGCGGAACTCGCGAGCGCGCCGGGTGGTCCCGTGGAGCTCGAGGAACAGGAGCCCGCGCGCGACCATCATGAAGTAGACCCACAAGGAGAGGAGCGCGGGCCGCGCGAACGCCAGCATCCCCGGCAGCGGGAGCTCCACGAGCAGGACGAGCGGCCCCGCCAGGACGATCACCGCCGGGAACCACTCGATCCAGTTGTCGGCGATGAACCGATAGCTCTCGGCGAGGAGGTCGAGCGACGAATGGTGTCCGAGGTAGATCAGCTCCGGGACGGCGTTGAAGAGCACCACGATCACGAGATTCATCCCGAGGATGATGCCGGGACCCTGCGGGATCGTGCGGAGCGCCGGTGTCGCGAGCGCGAACACCACCCAGAGGAGGAAGGTCACGCCGACGACGTCCCAGAGGTAGACTCCGAAGCTCCGGCGGAAGTCGGCCAGCGAGACCGAGCCCGTCCGCAGGATCATCTCGACCAGGTACAGGAACGAGCTCACGCACGCCGCGGAGACGAGGCTCGTCAGGAAGCCCCCGAGAAGCCCCATGCCCGACGCGACCGTCGCCGCGGCCGCGAGCGCGAGCGCGTACGCGAACGCCGTCCCCGCGACCGGCCAGTTGCGGAGGGTGAGGTCGCCGGCACGCCGGAAAGCGCGTCCGTACATCGCCAGGGTGGTCGCGAGCCAGGTCATCGGGACGTCATGGATGCACGGGGGAGTCGCGATAGATCAACAGATCCTGTCGTTCCGCTTCCCAGGCCGTCTCGTCGCGCGCGGCGAGCGCGTCGAGGTCGGCGGGGGTCGCCGCCGCGTCGTCGACCCACTCGCGCAGCAGGCTGCTTCCGTTGATGACGTCGATCGCGAGCCGCCCCGGCTCGTACTCGTAGAGGAAGTCGCGCCAGAGCGGGTAGTCGGGACGGAGTCGGCGGATCGTCTTCAGCGCGAGCGCGACGAGGCGCCACGGACGGAACGCCGCGTGGCCGTACGCGGAATCGTCGACGTGGACCTGCACGCCGGCGCAGAGCGTGCCGACGTGCTTGTGGAAGGTCGGCTCGAACCAGCACGGACGGAGGCGGCAGCCGCGGAGCCACGCGGGCGCGAGCGATTCCATGGTGCGCAGCAGCGCGGGAGCGTCGAGGTCGGGCGCCCCGAAGAGCTCGAGCGGGCGGGTCGTTCCCCGACCTTCGGAGAGCGTCGTGCCTTCGAGCATGACCGTCCCGGGATACGCGCGCGTCGTCCAGAGCGTCGGGACGTTCGGGCTCGGATTCACCCACGAACGCTCGCCGATCGGCCAGCCGTAGCCGGGAGCGTCATGCGGCCGCCAGCCGTCCATGGCGACGACCTCGCACTCGACGTCGAGCCGCTTCTCGCGCACGAACCAGCGCGCGAGCTCGCCCATCGTGAGCCCGTGGCGCATCGGCAGCGGCCCCGCGCCGACGAAGCTCTCCGCGCCGGGTCGGAGGCGGAGCCCCTCGATCGGTCGTCCGGCGGGGTTCGGCCGGTCGAGCACGACGACCGGCTTCCGCTTCGCCGCCGCTCCTTCGAGCACGTAGAGCAGCGTCGTAGCGAAGGTGTAGATGCGGCAGCCGACGTCCTGGAGATCCATGACGAGCACGTCGCAGGTGTCCAGCATCGCGTCGGTCGGACGGCGGACGGCGCCGTAGAGGCTGAAGACCGGAATCCCGTGGGCGGGATCGTGGAAGTCCGCCGACTCCATCATGTTGTCCTGCTTGTCGCCGCGGAGGCCGTGCTGCGGGCCGAACGCCGCCGTCACACCGAGGTCGCCGCTCGCGGCGAGCGCGTCGAGGGTGTGGACGAGGTCGCGCGTGACCGAGGCGGGGTGGGCGACGAGGCCGAGGCGCTTGCCGGCGAGCGGGCGGCGGAGCGCTCGATCCGCGAGCAGGCGGTCGATGCCGAAGAGCGTCATGTCGATGGCCCCCGCTCCGCGAGCCGAAGGGCGAAGCCGTCGGGGTGGTGGAAGTCGGGCTTCACGGTCGGGTGGCGGAGCGCCCAGTACGAAAGGCGGCCGTCGGCCGCCTCGACAACCACCGCCAAGCCGATGCGCAGGGCGGCGTTCGCATGGGACGCGGAGAGGTCGGCGAGCGCCACGAGCACGTCGAGCGCGAGGGCGTCGTGGTCGAGCCGCACGACGATGCGCGGCTCGCGCGCGGCCGCGGGGAGCGGGGCGCCCTCGCGATAGGCCGCGAACGCGTACGCCGCCCATTCCCGCGCCGGCGAGACGTTGAGCTCGACGTACGCGGAAGCGCCTTCGGCCGCCACGAACACCTCGGCGCAGGTGTGCTCCCAGAGGCGGTCCCCGCGGCGAAGCGGGCCGGGCGGGGGCAGGCGCATGCCGTCGAGGGCGCCGCGCAGGACGTAGCGCAGGCGCAGGGTGCCGTCGGCGGCGCGCTCCGCGAGAGCGGAGACGTCCCACGCGTCGTCGGGTGTCGACGGGTGCGGTGCGAGCGGGATCACGACGTTCGACTCGATGCCATCTCGACGCGCCGCCGTCGAGAGTCGGCGGGATGTCCGCCCGACAATTCGTATCTGGAACGGCGCGGCCTCCTCGCTTAGGCTTGCCGCCGTGAAGCGCGCCGACCAACGTCCGCCGGCTCACGGCCGGCGCGTGCCGACGCTCGCCGCGGAGCGGAGGGCCGTCGCCGAGCTGAGCCGTCGGCTCGCGAGCTCGAAGATGGTGCCCGCGACCGCCGGGAACGTCAGCGTCCGCGCCGGCGGTCTCGTGGCGATCACGCCGACGGGCGCCAACCTCGCCGAGCTCACCCCGCGTCAGGTGTCGGTCGTCGACCTCGACGGCCGCCTGGTCCACGGCGACCTCGCGCCGAGCTCGGAGCTCGGCCTCCATCTCGGCATCTACCGGGAGCACGGCGCCGGCGCCGTCGTGCACACCCACGCGCCCGCGTGTACGGCCGTCGCGAGCGTCCGCGACGAGCTGCCGTGCGTCCACTACGCGATGCTCGGCTTCGGCGGGGCCGTGCCGGTGGCGCCGTACGCGACGTACGGCAGCGCGGAGCTCGCCGCCAACGTGGTCGCCGCGCTCGCCGGCCGGAACGCGACGCTCATGGCGAGCCACGGCGCGATCACGTACGGCCCGACGCTCGCCAAGGCGTTCGAGGCGATGGAGCTCCTCGAGTGGGCGTGCGACCTCTACCTGCGCGCGCTGCCGCTCGGCGAGCCGCGCGTGCTCACCGCCGAGCAGACGGAAGCCGTCGTGACGACGTCCCGCGCGCGGCAGTACGGGACGGTGAGGAAGGTTCCGAAGCCGCGCCGCCAGCCTCGGTGAGGGGTGCGCTCGCGTTGGCGCGGGCGCCTCGTCGGATCACGAACGCCGCCGGCGTCCCGAGCCGTCCGCCGTTCAGATCCACCCGCGTGCGTGCAGGGCGCGCTTCACGAGCTGCGTGAGCGCGAGGTAGCCGATCACCGTCACCACGAGGAACGGCCAGAAGGCGAGCGGGAGCGGCGTGAAGCCGAGCGGGCCCGCGAGCGGCGAGGTGGGGAGCCAGAGCCCGACGAGCATGATGCCGAGGGTCGTCGCGAGGAGCGCGTGGCTCGCGCGGCTCTGGAGGAACGGGACGCGGTTCGTGCGGATGACGTGGATCACGAGCGTCTGCGTCAGCAACGACTCCACGAACCATCCCGTCTGGAAGAGCGCTGCGCGCGCCGGGTCCCAGCAGCCGAACACGTAGAGCAGGACGAAGTAGGTCGTGTAGTCGAAGATCGAGCTGCACGGCCCGAGGGTAAGGATGAAGCGGGTGATCTCGCGCATCGACCAGGGCCGCGGCGCGGCGATCTGCTCCGGGTCGACGTCGTCGGTCGGGATCGGCACCTGCGAGAAGTCGTAGAGCAGGTTGTTGGTGAGGATCTGCAGCGGAGCCATCGGCACGAAGGGCAGCAGCGCGCTCGCGCCGAGCACGCTCAGCATGTTGCCGAAGTTCGAACTCGCGCCCATGCGGACGTACTTGAGGATGTTGCAGAAGACCTTGCGGCCCTCGAGCACGCCGTGCTCCACGACGAGCAGGCTCTTCTCGAGGAGCACGATGTCGGCGGCCTCCTTCGCGATGTCGACGGCGGAGTCGACCGAGATCCCGACGTCGGCGGCGTGGAGCGCCGGCGCGTCGTTGATCCCGTCGCCGAGGAAGCCGACGACGTGGTTCCGCGCCTGCAGCGCCTGGATCACGCGCCGCTTGTGGGCCGGCGTCATGCGGGCGAAGAGCGTCGTGCGCTCCGCGGCCGCGCCGAGCTCCGCGTCGGGCATCGCTTCCACCTGCGCGCCGAGGAGTACCTGGTCCGTCGGGATGCCGACGGCGCCGCAGACGTGGCGGCTCACCGCCTCGTTATCGCCGGTCAGGATCTTCGTCTGGATGCCGCGAGCGCCGAGTGCGCGCAGGGCCACGGACGCGCTGTCCTTCGGCGGGTCGAGGAACGCGATGTAGCCGGCGAGTACGAGGTCGGACTCGTCGCTCTTGGTGTACGTCTCGCGCGCTGGGAAGTCGCGGTAGGCGAGGGCGAGCACCCGGAAACCCTGGCGGGCGAGCGCGTCGGCCTCTTCGCGGAGGTCGGTGGTCATCACGGCGTCGCTCGGCTGCTCCTCGTCGTCGAGGGTGAAGCGGGTGCAGCGGGCCGCGACGGCCTCCGGCGCGCCTTTGCAGATCAGGCGGTGGGTGCCCTCGGGATTCGCGACGACCACCGACATCAAGCGGCGCGTGAAGTCGAACGGCAGCTCGTCGATCTTCTGCCAGTCGGGGACGTTCATGTCGCGATGCACCTCGCGATGCTCGAGGACGGCGCGGTCGAGGACGCTCTTCAGCCCGGTCTGGAAGTGGCTGTTCAGGTAGGCGAGCGCGAGCACGCGATCGTCCTCCACGCCGGCCACGTTGCAGTGGCGCTCGAGGATCACGCGGTCCTGGGTCAGCGTGCCGGTCTTGTCGGTGCAGAGCACGTCCATCGCGCCGAGGTTCTGAATCGCGTTCAGCCGCTTCACGATCACCTTCTTCGCCGACATCGCCAGGCCGCCGCGCGAGAGGCAGACGCTCACGATCATCGGCAGCATCTCGGGCGTCAGTCCGACCGCCACCGCGACCGCGAAGAAGAACGCCTCGTGCCAGTTGCCCTTGGTGAGGCCGTTCACGACGAACACGAGCGGCACCATGACGGCGATGAAGCGGATCATCAGCCAGGTGAAGCGGGCGACGCCGCGGTCGAAGCTCGTCTCCTCCGCCTCGCCGGCGAGGATGCGCGCGATGCCGCCGAGGTAGGTACGCGGTCCGGTCTCGACGACGAGCGCCGTGGCCGAGCCGCTCTCGACGGCGGTGCCGAGGAAGCAGAGGTTGGCGAGCTCGATCGCGGTGCGCTCGGGGCCGGTGACCGCGGCCGTCGCGACCTTCTCGACCGACGTCGATTCGCCGGTGAGGCTCGCCTGGGTGACGAAGAGGTCGCGGCAGGCGAGGATGCGGACGTCCGCCGGGATCATGTCGCCGGCGGAGAGCCGGACGACGTCGCCCGGCACGAGGCGGGCGAGCGGCTCCTCGACCGCCGTACCGGCGCGCAGCGCGGTCGCCGTGACCTGGATCATCGCGCGGAGCTTCGCGGCTGCGTCGGTGGCGCGCGTCTCTTGTACGAAGCGGAGGCCGATGCCGAGCGCGATCATGAGCGCCATGACGGCCGCCGCCGTCGCGTCCCCGGTCGCGAGCGAGATCGTCGCGAGCATGGCGAGGAGCAGCACGAGCGGATTCAGGCACGCGCGGACGAAGAGGCGGAGGCGGCCGTGGCGCTCGTTCTGCGTGACGACGTTCGGACCGTGGCGCGCCAAACGGCGCTCCACCTCGTCCGCCGCGAGCCCCGCCGCCGCGCTCCCGAGGCGGGCGAGCGCATCTCCGGGCGCCAGGGCGGCCACCTCGGTGAGCAGCGGCGACGCCTGGATCGCGCGGCCGGACTCCTTCGCGGCTCGGTGCGTGCGGCGAGACAGCACGGGGCGGAATCTACGACGGCTCGCTCATCCGCGCGAGCCCGCAGGCGTCGATCGTGCTGGTATCGGCCGTCTGCCGCGCGGGCTTCGAACGCCAGATCGTCCGGTCGGCTGGCGCGGCGCGACGACTTCGCGCTAGACCATCGTCAGGTGCCGCGACTGCAGCGCAAAGGTTTCACGGGGCCCGACGAGGTTCGCCGGTTTCCGAACGGCGCCGTCGAGATCGTCATGCTCGACGAGATCGCCGTGAGCCGGTTCGTCTTCGAGCCGGGATGGCGCTGGACGACCGACGTCGGACCGATCGCCGGCACCGAGACCTGCCAACACCGCCACGTCGGCTACACCATCTCCGGCCGCCTGACCGTGCGCATGAACGACGGTACCGTACTGACCATCGGCCCGGGCGACGCGTACGAGATCCCGGCGGGCCACGTCGGGTGGGTCGCGAGCGACGTTCCCTGGGAATCGGTCGAGTTCACCAGCGGCCACGCCTTCGCCAAGACGCCCGACGCGCTCGGCGAGCGGGTGCTCGCGACGATCGTGTTCTCCGACATCTGCGACTCGACCGCGATGCTCGCGCGCGTCGGCGACGCCGAATGGGCGCGGATCGTCCGCGAGCACAACGAGCGCATCCGGGCCGTGATCGACCGCTTCCGCGGCCGCGAGCTCGCGACGCTCGGCGACGGCTTTCTCGCGGTCTTCGACGGCGCGGCGAAGGCCGTCATGGCCGCGGCGGCGATGGAGCCGGCCGTCGCCGATCTCGGCATCCACGTGCGCGCGGGCGTCCACACGGGGGAGGTCGCGATCGTCGGGGGCCAAGCGCGTGGCATCGCCGTGCACGCCGCCGCGCGCGTCTCGGCGCTCGCAGGCGCGGGCGAGGTCGTCGTGTCGGGCACGACGCACGACTTGCTCGACGGCTCGGGGCTCGCGTTCAGCTCACGCGGCCACTACGAGCTGAAGGGCCTGACCGGGGCCCGGCCGATGTTCACGCTCGTGCGCTCGGCGGCATGACTGAGTGACCTCGACGCCCATGGGCTTCCCCGCGCTGTGCTCGGCCACGCAGACCTGCCAGGGGGGTGTCTGCGCCCAGCCGTAGGGGGATCCCGGGAGCGGCGCGGGCCGCTCGCACGCCGTTCCATGGTCGCGACGGCTTCCGTTCGAGTGGAGCGAGCCCGGGAGTCCGGCCGCCATTCGTAGTCGGTAGAAGTCGCGCTGTCGGCGAGACTTGATTTCTGTGAATCAGCGTATCACCGTATCAACGTATGAGAACGACCGTGACGCTGGACGATGACGTCTTTGAAGCGGCGCAGGCCCAGGCCCAGGCGTCGGGCAAGAAACTGGGCAAGGTGCTTTCGCAACTGGCTCGGCGTGGCTTGCGCGTCTCCTCGCCGAGCGCCAGTAAGACCGGGTTGCCGGTGTTCAGAGTCCAGCCGGACGCGGACATCATTCCCAGCTCGCGAGCAAAGGAGTTACTCGCGGAGGATGCGACGTGAAGGCCGCTTTGCTGGACACGAACGTCCTGCTCGCGTTGGCCTGGCCCAATCATCAGCATCATTCCGCGGCGCACGGCTGGTTTGCCGCCCGGGCGAAGAAAGGCTGGGCCACCTGTGCGTTCACCCAGCTTGGTTTCATCCGGCTTTCATCGAGACGTGATCCATCTTCGGGCTGACCCCCGCACGGCGAGCGGCAGACGCCACCCGTTGGGCCTCGGCTTTCGCCGCGGAACGCTCCTCGACCCGCAACTCAGAAGCGGCCGGCGTCGAGGAACGGCAGCACCCAGTAGTGCAGTCCGCTGCCGCCGAACTCGCGCCGGAGCGCTTCGAGGAGCGCCGGGGCGTTCTCGCGCGACAGCGCGATCTCGACGCGGAGGCGCGGCCGGCGTCCGGCGACCTGCTCGGCGAGTCGCAGCGAGGCGGGAGATGTACCGTGTCCGGCAATGCGTTGGGTGCCGAACCCGGGAACGTCTTCGCGCTCGAGGAGCCAGTCGATCAGGGGTTCCTCCAACTCGGGCGCCGCGAACAATACGAGCAGGCAATCTTCCATCGAGCTCTCCCTCAGGACATCGCGCCGAAGCGCCGATAGAGGATGGGGAGCAAGACCAGCGTGAGCGTCGTCGCGGAGACGAGGCCGCCGATGACGACGATCGCGAGCGGCCGCTGGATCTCCGAGCCCGGACCGCTCGCGAACAACAGCGGCACGAGGCCGAAGGCGGCGATCGTCGCGGTCATGAGCACGGGGCGGAGGCGGCGTTGCGCACCCTCGACGACGACGCGGTCGATGGGAAGGCCGAGCGCGCGCAGCTCGTTGAAGTGCGTGACCATGACGACGCCGTTCAGGACCGCGATGCCGAGCAGAGCGATGAAGCCGACCGACGCGGGAACGGAGAGGTATTCGCCCGTGGCCCAGAGCGCGACGACGCCGCCGATCATCGCGAAGGGCACGTTGCTTAGCACGAGGCCCGCCTGGCGCACGGAGCCGAACGTCGAGAAGAGCAGGAGGAAGATCAGCGTGATGGCAACCGGGACGACCATGCCGAGCCGTCGTGCCGCGCGCTGCTGGTTCTCGAACTGACCTCCCCACTCGAGCAGGAATCCCGTCGGTAACGACAACGACTCCGCGACACGCCGCCGGGCCTCGTCGACGAAACCGACCAGATCGCGGCCGGCCACGTTGGCGATGACGACGGCCATGCGGTTCGCCGACTCCCGGCGAAGCGACACCGGTCCTTCCGCCCGCTCCATCGCGACGAGACCGGAGAGCGGCGCACGGTTCCCATTTGGGAGCGCGACGTGCAGCGCCAGGAGCTCCGCCGGCGACGTCCGGATCGCTTCGGCCCCGCGCAGCACGAGCGGAGTCCGGCGCACGCCCTCGTACACCGTGCCGACGGGCACGCCCTCGAGCTGCGCACGCAAGAAGATCCCGACCGCGTCCACGGAAAGCCCTCGCCGTCCCGCCTCGAGCCGGTCGACACGCAGGCTCTCGTAGAGCGCGCCCGTGTTGCGCGGCGTGTAGACGTCTTCCGCTCCAGGGATTGCGCGCAGCACCCGGACGAGATCGTCGGCGGTTCGGTTCAGGCCCTCCAGGTCGGGACCGAAGATCTTGACCGCGACGTCGCCCCGCACTCCGGTCAGCATCTCTGCGACCCGCATCTCGATGGGCTGCGTGAACGTGTAACCGAGCCCCGGGAACCGGTCGAGCACGCGGCGGAGCTCTCCGGCGAGCGCCTCCCGCGACTCCATCCGCCACGCGTCACGGGGCCGCAGCTGCAGGAACGCGTCGGTTTCGTTGAGCCCCATCGGGTCGAGACCGATCTCGTCTGCTCCCGTGCGTGCGACGATGCCGGTCACCTCCGGAACCTCATCGAGGAGAGCGCGTTGTACCCTGCGGTCGAGCTCGACGGATGCCTCGAGACCGATCGACGGCGACTTCTCGAGCTGCACGATCACGTTCCCCTCGTCCATCGTTGGCAGGAACGTCTTGCCGAGGCGGAAATACAGCAGCCCGGCGACCGCGAGCAGCGCCAGGGCGACACCGACGACGGCAGCGCCGCGCCGCAAGCAACCCTCGAGCACGGGCTCGTACAGCCGATGGAGCCAGCGCACGATCACGGGCTCCCCCGCGTGCCCCTCGCCGAGGAGGAACGACGCGAGTACCGGGATGACGGTCAGCGACAAGACCAACGACGCGCTCAGTGCGAACACGATGGTGAGCGCGACCGGCCCGAAGAGCTTGCCTTCGAGTCCCTGCAGCGTGAGCAGCGGAAGGAAGACCACGACGATGATCCCGATCCCCGACGCCGTCGGCAGCGCGACTTCCTTGGCAGCGCGGTAGATGACGTGCAGGCGCGGCACGCGGCTGCCGTCACGCTGCTCGCCGAGCCGCGTCACCACGTTCTCGACGACGACGACGGCGGCGTCGACCAGCATGCCAATGGCGATCGCGAGCCCGCCGAGGCTCATCAGATTGGCCGACAGCCCGACGACATACATCGAGACGAACGTCGCCAGCGCCGCGAGCGGCAGGATGAGCGCGACCGTCAACGCGGCGCGTGCGTTCCCCAGGAACACGAGCAGGAGGAACAGCACGAGGACGATCGCCTCGAACAGCGCCTGGCCGACGGTCTCGACAGCGTGCGCGACGAGCTCGCCGCGGTCGTAGAAGATACGGAGGCGAACGCCGGCGGGTAGCGTCCGCGACAGCTCGTCGAGCTTCCGCCGCACCCCCTGGACGACCTCGCGCGCGTTGGCTCCGCGCAAACCCAGCACCAGCCCTTCGACGGCCTCCCCGCGGCCATCGGCGCTGACCGCGCCGTAGCGGGTGAGCGCGCCGATGCGAACGGTCGCGACGTCGCCGACCCGCACCGGCTCGACGGGATCTGGCGCGACGACGATCGCGGAGACGTCGGCCAGAACGCGCACGCCGCCCTCGGCACGGACCAGAAAGACTTCCTCACCGTACCCGAGACGGCCCGCGCCTTCGTTGCGGTTGTTCGCCTCGAGCGCGCTCCGGAGCTGCTCCATGGTCACTCCGTGCGCGTTCAAGCGCGCGACGTCGGGGACCACCTCGAACGTCCGGACGAACCCGCCGAGGGCGTTGATGTCGGCGACGCCCGGCACCGTACGCAGCGCCGGGCGTATCGTCCAATCGAGGAGCGTCCGCCGCTCCTCGAGCGACAGCGTGTCGCCTTCGATCGTGAACATGAACATCTCCCCGAGCGGCGTCGTCATCGGCGCGAGGCCGCCGCTCACGCCGCTCGGCAGATCCTCCCAGATCCCCGCGAGCCGCTCCGCCACCTGCTGGCGCGCCCAGAAGATGTCGCTGCCTTCCTGGAAATCGATCGTCACGTCGGCGAGGCCGTACTTCGAGACCGAGCGCAGCGTGGTCTGGCGAGGAATGCCGAGCACCTCGACCTCGATCCGGGCGGTGATCCGCTGCTCGACCTCCTCGGGCGTCATGCCGGGGGCCTTCACCACGACCTTCACCTGCGTCGTTGAGACGTCCGGGTATGCGTCGATGGGCGTGTGGGTGATAGCGAACCACCCGCCGCCGATCAGCGCGCCGACGCCCAGCAGCACGAGCAAGCGCTGGGTCAGGGCGAAACGAATCACGTGCCCGAGCATCAGTCGCCGCCTCGCGTCCACAGGGACTTGAGCGAGGCCGTCCCCCGCACGACGATCTCCGCCTCGTCGGGCAGGCTCGCCTCGACGACCACGGAACGCGGCTCCTCCGCGAGCACCCGTACGACCACCGGAACGAATCCTTCCGGCCGCGCGAGGAAGACGTAGCTCGCGTTCCCGACGCGGACGATCGAAGCGAGCGGAACCCGGTACGCCGGCCCCCCCGCTGTCGCAGGGCGAAACTGGACGGAGACGACCTGTCCCGGACGCAGCCGCTCGGCGCCGTCGCGCACCTCCGCGCGCACCGTGACGCCCTGGTCCGCCTCGTGGACGGCCCGCCCGACCGCGATGACCTCGGCCGCGATCCCGAGATCGGAGATCGTCACCGGCGTTCCGGGGATGATGCCGGCGAGTCGCTCGATCGGCGTGTGGATCTCGAGCCAGAGCGGGCTCAGATTGCCGAGCCGGTAGAGGGGGTCCGCGCCCCGCACGCGCTCGCCGACGGTGACGCTCTGCTCGAGTACGATCGCGTCGAGCGGGGACGTCACCGTCATCAGGCTGATGAGCTCGCCCGAGCTGGTGAGACGCTCGAGCGCGTCGGCGTCGAGCCCCGCGAGCCCGAGCGCCTGCCGGCGTTCGGCGAGTGCCGTGATCAGTTGTCGTTGCGTCGCCTGGGTCTCGCGCAACCGCCGCTCGGGAACGAGCCCTTCCGCGAACAGCCGCCGGTCCCGATCTGCGTTCGTGGCGGCGAGCGCCGCCTGACTCTGGAGCTCGAGGTAGTCCCGCTCGATCTCGAGGAGCTCGGGGCTGCGGATGCGCGCCAGCGGCTTGCCCTTCTCGATCGCATCGCCCGCGGCGACGCACAGCTCTTCCACGAGGCCGGCGCGCGGGGCGCTGACGACGTGCAGCTGGGTGTTCGGAACGACGACCTTCGCCGGCAGCGCGGGACCCATCATCCGCTCCACGCGGTCGGCGCGCGCGACGCCGATTCCGAGCGCGTCTCGCTGGGTCGCGTCCAGGACGAGCGTTTCGCCGGCGCCCTCGGCGAGCGAGGCGAGGCACGACGATGCGCAGATCATTACCAGAAGGAGCGCTCGGGACGTGGTCACGGCAGGACGCCCAGGGCTTGATTGTAGTGAGCGATTTCGCGGTCCCGCTCTACCGCACGCGTCTCGGCGACCGCGGTCGCGGACGTCGCCCGGTCGCGAACCAGCAGCAGCGTGACCAAGTCGGATTCCCCGAGCTCGAACGCCCGCTCTGCCATGCGCTCGCTCTCGCGGGCGAGATCGGCCGCGGAGCGGGCCGCGCCGAGCGCCGCCTCCGATGCCGCCAGCCGGAGCTCCGCCGCACGAATTGCGAGGCGCACCTCGCGTGCAGCGGCGCGATGATCACGCTCGGCCTCGGCGGCGATGCGCGCGAAGCGCGTGATCTCCGCGTCCACCTGGGCGGGAATCCCGATCGGGACGGAAACGCCGAAGATGATCGACTCGTTGAAGTACTGCCCGCGGGCATCGCGCTCGCGCTGTCCGCCGAGCGTCACGGACGGGGCGCCTCCGCGGTCGCGGCGCGTGGCCTCCATTTCGGCCTCGGCCCGTGCCCAGCGAGCACGTGTCGCGGCGAGACGGGGGTGGTCCTCCTCGTTTGGGAGGACGGCAGCGCGCCGCTCGCGGAAGTCGGCCGGCAGCGCCGTGAGACCCGACAAGCTCTCGTAGGCGCTCAGCGCCTGTGCGACGACGCTCCTCGCCTGCAGCTCCTCGGCGCGGCGACGCCAGGTGTCCTCGCGCGCGAGGATCGTATCGCTGTGGGCCAGCTCACCAGCTTGCGAACGACGCTCGACCCGCTTCTCGAGCTCGAGGGCTGCGGTTGCGACACGCTCTGCGCGGCCGAGATCCGTTCGCGCGATCGCGACGGCCCAGACCGCCTCGCGCACCTCTCCGGCGACCTCCCAGTCGAGAGTCGAGCCGGCGCTGCGCGCTTCGAGGTCTGCGGCCACGGCGATGCGCCCCCGGGCGTCTCGCCGGCCCGGCAGCCAGACCGGCAGGGACAGGGCGACGATAGACTCGTGGAGCCCGTCGTTGCTTCCGACGGCGTCCGTGCGATGGCTGAGCGCAACGGACGGAATCCCTGCGAGCCAGCTCGAGCCTCGCCGCGACAGCGCCGCCGCCTCCGCCGACGTCACGGCGATCACCGGCCGCGCCGGGCTGCGCTCGACCGCACGCGCCACCACCTCGGCGAGCGTCGGATCCGCCGCCGCGCTCGGAGGCGGCGCAAGGGAGACGATCAGGAGCCAGAATGCACTCGCCCCATGGGCACGGCGGCGCATCCGATCGCGAGGGTGGGTGCGACCATCATCCGCAACGTTCCTGGTGCGCGCCGCCATGGTCCTCATCGACCCCTGTATGCAGGCGTCTCCCCGGCCGATCCATTGAACGGATGTGATAGACCAGTCCATTCCGGTGGTTGCGGCCGAGTGATCGTCCCGATGTGACATCATGGAGACGCGCCGTGGCAGCGAAGGCTGACCGCCAGGAGGGATCCCCCCTCACGTGGACGCCCCAGGTCGCGCCACCAAGAGCGCATCGTCTGCGCGCGTGATGCCGAGTTGCCGCAGCAGGTAGCGAACGTCCTCCGGGTCGTGGAACTCCTCGCCCAGTCGCAGCGCGGCGCATTTCATCGCGAGCAGATAGTGCGGCTCGGCCGCGAAGACTTTCAGGTGATCGAGTTCGAGGAAGGGTAGGAAGTCGCGCGACCGGACGCCTGCCGGCGATCGCGGCGCGCCCGAAGCAGCGCCGACGAGCGGAGGCCAGCCGCCTCAGATCACGCCGAGCGCCAACATAGCGCGCGCTACACGTTGGAATCCCGCGATGTTGGCGCCGACCACGTAGTTACCGGGCTTGCCGAACTCGTCGGCCACCGCGTAACACTCCTCGTGGATGCCGTGCATGATCTCGCGCAGGCGTTGCTCGGTGAATTCGAAGGTCCAGGCATCGCGACTCGCGTTCTGCTGCATCTCGAGCGCCGAGGTGGCCACGCCGCCGGCGTTGGCTGCCTTGCCGAGCCCGAAGGCCACGCCCGCATCGCTGAACACACGCGATGCCTCCGGGGCCGTGGGCATGTTCGCGCCCTCGGCGACGAGGAAGCAGCCGTTCTTCACCAGCGTGCGTGCCGACCGTTCGTCCAGCTCGTTCTGTGTCGCACAGGGCAGCGCGATCTCGCAGGGGATGTCCCACACCGATCCTTGCGCCTGGTAGCTCGCGCGGCCCCGGCCGCGCCCGTAGGTTTCGAGACGTCCACGCTCGATCTCTTTGATCTGCTTCACCCGGTCGAGATCGATGCCATCCGGATCGTGCACGACCCCGGTTGAATCCGAACACGCCACCACGCGGGCACCGAGCTCCTGCAATTTCTCGATCGCATAGATCGCGACATTGCCCGAGCCGGAGACGACGGCCGTGAGGCCGTCGATGGTGTAGCCGCGAGCCTTCAGCATCTCCTCCACGAAGAACACGAGGCCGTAGCCGGTGGATTCCCTGCGCACCAACGCACCGCCCCAGGCCGGGCTCTTGCCGGTGATGACCGCCGATTCATAGCGGTTGGTGATGCGCTTGTACTGGCCGAAGAGATAGCCGATCTCGCGCGAGCCGACACCGATGTCGCCAGCGGGGACGTCCGTGTATTCGCCGATGTGGCGATAGAGCTCGGTCATGAAGCTCTGGCAGAAGCGCATCACCTCGCTGTCGCTCTTGCCCTTGGGGTCGAAATCCGAACCGCCCTTGGCGCCGCCGATCGGCATGCCGGTGACGGCATTCTTCAGCACCTGCTCGAAGGCGAGGAACTTGATCACGCCGAGATAGACCGAAGGATGAAAGCGCAGACCGCCCTTGTAGGGCCCGAGCGCGCTGTTGAAGCCGACGCGGAAACCGCGATTGATCTGCACCTTGCCGGCATCATCCTGCCACGGCACGCGGAAGATCACCTGCCGTTCGGGCTCGCAGATACGCTCGATGATCTTCTGCTCGGCGTACTCCGGGTGTTTCTTCAGCACCGGGACGAGCGTCCCGGCCACCTCGCGCACGGCCTGGTGGAACTCGGCTTCGCCGGGGTTGCGACGGATGACTTGATCGAGGATGGAAGCGACGAGCTCATCGACGTTGATCATGGGGAATCCTTCAGTCGTTGCGGGAACCAGGGACGAACAAGAAGAAAGGTTCGCTCGCGGTATTGGCGGTCGTAGGAGTCGCCGTCGAGATGACGGGACTCCGTGAGCGGATCTCTCGTAGCGGGGTCTTCGGGCTCCGGCTGGTCCGCCGCCCCGGCTGAGCGCTCGCGCACCTAGCCGGCGACCAGGATGGTCTTACCGGCCTGGCGCGGCCCGACCAGGATCACGATGGGACTGTCGTGCAGAGCCGCTTCCAGGGCCAGCCGCAGGCGGCGAGGCACCCGTTCTCCGGGACGCATGGGGACGGATATCTACCACGATCTGCTCGGAGTCCAACTGCGATCTGGTCGCATTCGTCGCGCACGGGGGGATCGTCGAGGGCGACGCGGCGGCTGTCTTCGAGAACGCGTTCGCGTCATATCTGTGAGCCTCGCGAAAGGAGGGACCGCAGCATGGACATCGTCGTCAATCCCGAGATCTCGCTCCTCGATCAGGTGAAAATGCAGGCGCAGGTACTCGTTCCGGTGCTGCGGGAGCTCCGCGCCGCGCTCGGCGTGGAGCGCGCCAACGCGCTCGTGACGAAGGCGCTCCGGGAGTGGTCGCGCGACACCTTCCTCAGGATCGGCGCCGCCAAGCCCGGAACCCCGCGCGAGCGCTGGCAGACGCTCACGGAGGAGATGATGCCGCGGATCGGGTCGGACATCGACATGCAGGTGCGGGAGCTCGAGCCGGACACGATGACGATCGACATCACTGGCTGCCGGTATGCCGACTTCTTCCGCGCGCTCGACGAGCCCGAGCTCGGCGCCGTGCTGCTCTGTGAGAGCGACGACCACATCGCCGAGGTCGGAGGCGACGAGGTCCAATTCACCCGCACGCAGACGATCATGAAGGGCGCCAAGTACTGCGACTTCCGCTACCGCATGAAGCGGTCCGAAGGATGACCGCACCGCTGATTCATTTCGTGATGGGCAGTATCGGAGCCCTGGTCGTGTTCCTGGTCTTCGCCCGCCTGTCGGGAGTCACCAGCTTCTCGGACCCGTTCGGTGTCGTCTGCTTCGGCATCATCTGCGCCTCGGCAGCGCACTTCGTTTCACCCTGAGCAACTCCAGTCGTCATTGCCATCTACGCCGTGGCCAACGCGGGTGAGCTCTATCAGGAGCGCAAGGCGCGCCAAGCCCGGGAGCCACGAGACGCCGGGTAGCGG
This sequence comes from Deltaproteobacteria bacterium, assembly GCA_020848745.1. Lineage (NCBI taxonomy): Bacteria > Pseudomonadati > Myxococcota > Myxococcia > Deltaproteobacteria bacterium. The sequence continues at coordinate 68,861 of JADLHM010000038.1, forward strand.
CCGCGATCACCTCGGCGTGCTTACCGGCGCCGGGTGTTCGTGTTGCGATGGCGCAGCCAAGAGAAGGAGGGCCACATGATCGATGCGAAGCCGCACCTGCCGGAATGGGCGAGCCCGAAGTGGATGCAGCGCATGGCCGAGCTGCAGCCGCACATGTTCCAGAAGTTCGTCGAGTTCGAGGAGGCCGTCTACGAGTCGACGACGCTGCCCGCGAAGACGAAGGAGCTGATCGCCGTGGCCGTCACGCACGTGACGCAATGCGACGGTTGTATGGAGTACCACACCATGAGGGCGAAGCGGGCCGGGGCGAGCGACGAAGAGATCGTCGCCGCGATGTTCGTGGCCGCGGAGCTGCGCGCGGGCGCCGCGCTCGGCCATCACCTGCCGTCGCACCGCGCGATGTCCAAGACGGGGAGCTGAGGTCGATGAGCGACGAGCGCTACGACTAGGACGCGATCCTCGGCGGTCTCGGCAAGCACCAGCGCGTGTGCACGATCCGTCGTCAGGGAGAACAGGAAGAAGGGCTCGGGGGGAGCGCGAAGCTCCGATACGCGCGGTTGGACGTCAACGCGACGGCAAATACCGCCTAGCGACCCTCCGTATCAGCCTGAGCACCCGGCGCGCCGCCGCCGGGATCGGCGTCCCCGGGCCGAAGACCGCCTTCACGCCCGCTCCGGCGAACTGCTCGATGTCCAATCCCTTCGACAGCACGCATCTCCCGCGAGGTGTACGCGAGGATGTCGGCGACGATCCGCATCGAGGGCGTGGGCGGATCGATGTAGGTGTTCCGCACGGTCGATCCCTACGAGTAGTCAGTCACCCGCCGGCACCGCTCGTGCGTTGAGGCACTGCCGGAGTCGTGGTAGCGGCCCGGCGCGTGATCTTCCGTGACCGGTGGCGCCGACGGCGCGTCGCGAAGTCCCGTGCGCGCCGGGCCGTCGAAACCATCGGGTGGGTGGGGGCGGCGCTCGCCATCCGCTGGGCACTGCTCGATGCCTACGTCGTGCCGTCCGGCAGCATGCTTCCGACTCTCCTGATCGGCGACCGGATGTTCGTCGACAAGACGGCGTATGGGCTGCGCGTGCCGTTCACGACCACATGGCTCGTCCGTTGGGCCACACCCGCACGCGGTCAGGTGGTGATCTTCGTCGACCCGGCGGACTCGACGCGAATTTTGGTCAAGCGCGTCGTCGCCGTTGCCGGCGATCGTCTCCAGTGGGACGAGCGAGGCCTCGTATTGAACGGCATCCCGGTCGCGCAGCGGCCGCTACCGGATGGCAAGCGGTGGCATAGCGAGGTTCCGCGCGGCATCCCAGTCGTATGCGGCGGTGATCGAATCGCTCGGCGACCGCCCCCACCGGATGCTCGTCGGGCCCGACAGTACGCATGAGCCCGGGACGATCGTGGTGCCAGCGGGATACGTGTTCGTGTTCGGGGACATGCGGCCCCTTGCCCGCGACAGCCGAAATTTCGGACCGGTCGCGATCGATACCGTTGTCGGGCGAGCCGCCGTCGTTTGGCTGAGCTGTACGGCGCCGCTCTTTACCAATGGGTGGCTCTGCGATCCGCGTACGATCCGTTGGGAAAGGATCGGCCACGGCGTCCAGTGAACAAAGTCTACGCCTTTACGACGATAACCCTGCCCCCTTCTGCCGAGGGAATCACATCCAAGACCCGCGACATCATCGGCCGCAGGTCGCCGATGTCGTTGCTCCGGGCGGCTATCACCACTACCGCGATATCGAGTCCCCCGAGGCTTGCTGGAACTCGATGCCCTGGTCGACGGTCAGAAAGATGTCGAACGCACCGGCCGCCTTCCGAAGCAGCGACCCGTTTCTCGTGCCAGCCCACCCCATTTTCGCGACCGTTCGCACGTCATGGCCCGGGAGGTCGTGACGCAGCTTTCGCGGTGCGCACTCATCCAGCAGCACGCGCACGGGATTCCAGATGGCTAACAGGCATGAGCGAGGGCCAGGTCCTTGCCCACTTCCCGAGCCTGTGCTCGGAAGACGTACGTGCGTGTCTCGCGTTCGCCGCCGTACGTGACGCCGCCTCGCGATGGGGCGGCCACGGTAGCTCAAGGCGGCGGGTTTCAGGCCGCCTTCTCGGGCGCGTAGTGCAGGACGAGCAGCTGGCGTGCTCGTACCGGCACGAGCGCGTAGGTTTCGCCTCCGTCGTCGCTGAACTCGACCTCGAAGGTGTCGTCACCGAGCGTCTCGACCACCCTGCCGACCTGTCCGCGCCGAAGCGTGTGCGCTGGAATGGCCTCAGTCAGGGCCACGACATCGAGTAGCTGAATCGCGTCCTTCATCGTGTTTCCCTCGTGCGGACAACGTGGCAGGTGATGAACCTCGGAAAAGCTTCGTTGCGACGAATCATCCAGCGGCTGCGGACGACGGCGCGCCTACCGCCGCGCACCATCTCGAACTCTATCACGTAGTGCTCGCCATGATCGTTCTCTGTCGTGTTGTCAAAGGGGCCTCTCCTATCCGTCTTGCGGGACGGGGACCGAGGGGGGTAGGGTCACTGGCATGCAGGTCGAGCTGACCGATCGAGCGCGCCGAGCGCTGGAGGCCCTGCAACCCGAGTCCGAGCCGGGGGCGGCGATCGAGGCCGTCACGCTCGACGCGCTCCGGTCCCGCTTGCGCGACTGTCTCGCCGAAATCGGGGCGTTCGAGGCCCGGTACGGCTGCCCGTTCGAGGACCTCGCGCGCGAGTGGGGTTCGCGGCCATCCGGCGCCGCTCACGCCCACGCCGCCGAGCGCGACTACATGGAGTGGGAGGCGCTCACGATGGAGCGTGCGGAGATCCTTGCACTCCTTCGCGAGCTGACAACGGCGCCGCGTGCGCCGGTTTGACCATCCCGGCGACTTCGAGGCCGCGCTTACGGAAGCCGCTGCGGCTGTGCTGCCGGCGGCTCGCGTCGTTCGCATTCGGCGCACCATCGTCGCCACGAAGCTCCGCATCGAGCTCGGTCCCGTCCGCTTCGTCGACTGCTTCTTCAACGCCCGGAACCAACGGATGGACCTGAGCGTCATCGAGAACGGCGAGCGTGTGCTCGGGTATGACAACCTCGGCGGCTGGCATCGGCATCCCTGGGGACGGCCAAACATCCACGAGCCGTGCGAGGCGCCGACTCTGGACGCGGTGCTGCGAGAGATCGCCGTCGTTACGGAATAGGGACGAAGGTCGGGAAACGCGCGAAGGTCCGATAATCAGCGATTGATCGGGATAGGGGGCAGCGGATCGTCCGCTGCTCCCCTCCCACACCACCGGACGTACGGGTCCGTATCCGGCGGTTCGGATCGTTGAGGTCAGCGCGCCAACCTTGGGACTCCGATGCCGTCAAAGTAGGTGTTGGGCAAAGCAGTTTGGAGCGCGACGTGACCAGCCGTCCTCCACCAGCGTTTGCAGTAGGCCGCGACTTGCGCGACATGGCGCGTCGAGAGACCTCGGGCGCGTAGCTCGCGGAAGACCTTGGCCCCCCGCCCCCACTGCTTCAGTTGCACCAGTCTGAGTCGCCGGCGAATCCAGGTCGTTATTAGCGCCGAGTCGACATAATCGGCGATTATCGGACCTACGCCCGGAATCGTCCCTGTCGGTGCCCCCTGCCAAGCGCAAATCGCTACCGTGCCTGGCCCCCAGGGACCGCAAGGCGAGCCCGGACCGTCGGGTGCCTCCGGGGCTCAAGGACCTTCTGGTCCGCAGGGTCTCCAGGGAGATGTCGGGCCGTCCGGACCGCCAGGGCCAACGGGCACGCAGGGTCCGATTGGCCAGCAAGGCGACCCTGGGCCGCAAGGACCACCAGGCCCGCCCGCGCCGGACATAAGCGTCCGCGCCTTCACGGCTACGCCTGTTCCCGTGCCATACGGGGTTGCTGCACGGCCGTGACCGCGCCGGTCTCGCCGTCGGTGATCGCCTCGCGGCGGGCGCGGCGCCGATAGAACGCGCGGAGCGCGCGGACGTGGACGGCGAGCACCTTCCGGCAGAGCGCGTGATCGAA
>JADLHM010000039.1 GCA_020848745.1 Deltaproteobacteria bacterium
ATGCTCGGGAAGATCGAGCGCGCGCTGATCAAGGCGCGGATCGTGTGCGGTCCGTGCGCCGCGCCGATGTACAGCCGTGGCCGGAGCACGCGGCGGATCGTGACGGCCTTCGGGCCGATCGAGGTCAGGCGCAGCCGCTACCGCTGCCGGCGGTGCGGGGCGACGCGCCGGCCGCTCGACGAGTGGCTCGCGGTCGAGGCCGACGTGACCACGGTGGTTCGGGAACAGGCGCTCTATCTCGCCGCCGATCTTCCGTACGAGCGCGCCGCCGAGGTGCTGCGTCACGTCGGCGGCATCGGGATCAGCGGCCGGCAGATCCAGCGGCTGCTCGAGATCGAGAGCGGCCGCATCGAGGCCGCGCTCGGGCGTCCGCGCGCGTGCGGCGGCGGCGTGAAGCAGCGCTTCCGGCGCGCCGGGAAGAAGGAGACGAGCATGGGCGCACGCCGCTTGCTCCAGCTCCGCCGCCTGCGCAGCTCGGGGCTGTGGGACGCGTACTGGTCCGGACGCCTCGACCGGCAAGAGCCGCCGCCGGCGGCGTCGCCCACCCGCCGGGAAGCGCGCGCAGCGGGAGGTTGACCCGCGGGCCGCGCGCTCGCGAGCTCGCGCGGCCCCGGATCGTCCCGCGCGCCGGCGTCGCTACTCGACCAGCGCGGGGTGCGCGCGCTTCCACGCCGTGACGGCGCGATCCCAGACGCCGCGATCCTTGGTGACGGTGAAGCAGCTCGGCAAGCGCGCGGGATAGTCTCCCGGCCCGAGCCAGACCATGACGTTGTTCGAGCAGGCCGTGAGGGTCGCCGGCACGCCCATGGAGCCGGCGCCGCCCTGGCCGACCTGGTCCGCCATGAAGACGTTGTCGTGGAGCGCGACGTTCGTCGCGCGATCGGACCACTTGAAGAAGCCTTCGTGGCCGACGGCGGTCGCCGCGCCGTTGCGGGGTCCGGGCATGGCCGCGAGGTGGATGAGGGTGCGCCGGATCGTGAGGGTCTGGCCGCGTCCGTCCCAGCCTCCGGCGATGATCGACGAGGTCGGCCGCTCGGCGATGGCGACGTAGCAGCCGTCGAAGAGCGAGTCCTCGATCAGACCTCCCTGGACGTGGTCGTTCTCGACGCAGTCGTCGCGCACGTAGGAGAGCCACGTGTGGCGGATCGTGAAGGGACCCGGCCCCTCGGGACGGATGCCGTCCGTGACGTTGTCGACGCGGAGGCCCTCCACGGAGAAGGCGGCGTTGTCGAAGGCGATGCCGGCGTTGTTCTCGTCGTGCATCGAATCCCAGCTGCGGCTGCGGTCGTATTGGCCGAGCACGCGGCCGCCGGTGATGCAGGCCCCGGCGCCGCCGGCGAGGTTCACGGGATAGTGGTTCGTCGGCGAGCCGAGGAACGAGGCGGTGCGCGCGTCGATCCGCGTGAGCGGCGCGAGCCCGTGGTTCGTGTACTTCGTCGAGAGGGTGCCGCTCAGGAGGATCAGGGGTCCGGTTCCGGAGAGACAGGCGGACGGCGCGGCGGTGGCATCCGGCGCCGGCGTAGCGCTCGGCCGCGGCGTCGCCGTCGCGGTCCGCGGCGGGGTCGCGCTGCGGACAGGTGTCGGCGAGGCGCTGGCCGGCGGCGTCGCGGTGCGGACGACAGTCGGTGAGGCGCTGGCCGGCGGGCTGGCCGTTCGGAGCGGCGTGGCGGTGGCCGTGCGGGTCGCGGCGACGACGCTCGGCGTGGGGCTTCGAGTCGGGGCGGCGACGCCGCCGGTCACGTAGAGCGCCGGTCGCTGCGCGGCCGTCGGATGCTCGCGGCTCGAGAACGTGACGCCGTCGCTGCTCGTGTTGGTGATGGCCAGCGTGTACCGACCCGGCCCCGCGGTGAAGGCGGCGGTGACGTCGACGACGACGCGCTGGCCCCGCGCGACCGGACCGAGGCTCGCGATCACCGGACCGGCGTCCGGGACGAGGGGCGAGGCGTCCGCGGCATCCAGCCGGCGGTCGCCGTTGCGATCGACGTCCGTCCACCTGAGGCCCACGGCGCCCGCGCTGGTCGCGTCGATGCCGGTGGCGGTGCCTTCCGTCCAGGGCGGCGACACCGGCAGTCGCACGACGCTGCCGCCGTCGTCGGAGGCGTTGGTGACGTAGAGCGCGAGCAGCGCGCGCGCGATCGGGCTGGGCTCGGCCGAGAGGTCGAAGGCGAGGTAGGTCACGCCGAAGGGTTTGACGTCGACGTCGAGATGGTCGGAGCCGCCGTGCGACCAGGAGGCTTCGGTGCCGGCTTCGATGTAGGTGTCGGCGATCGGTTCGACGCGGCGTCCGACGGGCGTGAGAACGGGCGTCGGCGTCCGGATCGGGGTGGCCGTGCGCGTCCGGGTCGTGGTCGCCGTCGCGCGCGGGCTCGCGGTGCCCGCGGCCGTGCGCACGGCGGTTGCGGTCGCGACCGGCGTCGCCGTCCGGGAGGGTGTCGGACCGGCGTCCTTCACGAGCCCCATCTCGTCGCGGATCGCACCGTCGGCGCGCACCATTTCGAGCAGGAGCGCGTCGTCGTCCACCGAGACGCGGGTGAAGTGATGCGCCGACTCGGAATGGGCGGTGAAGCTGCTGGTGCCGGCCGCGTAGAGCTCCCGGCCGCCGCCGCCGGTCGTGACGTAGACGGTCCCGGCGCCCGGCGCGACGACTTGCCCGCCGCGGAGCGGCAGGGTGCGCTCGTACACGTGGTCGTGACCCATGAAGACGAGATCGACCGCGTGCCGGTCGAAGAGCGGAACGAGGTTGGCGCGTACCGTCGTGTTGCTGCCGTGCTTGCTGCTCGAATAGATCGTGTGATGGAACGCGACCACCTTCCACGTCGCCGTGCTCGCCCCGAGGTCCTCGTCGAGGAAGACGTACTGGGCGCTCCCCGGCGCGGTGCTGGCGTTCGAGTTCAGGACCGCGACGTGCGCGTTGCCGAAATCGAAGGAGTAGTAATTCTCGGAGCGGGCCGTGTTGTTCGCCGGCGTATAGAAGGCGTCGCGCCACGGCTGGCCGCTCGCCGTCCGGACGTCGTGGTTGCCGAGACAGGGCCAGAACACCAGGCGCGTCAGCAGATCGGCGTACGGCTCGAAGAAGCGCGGGTCGTAGCGCTCGGCTTCCCCGCTGTCGTATACCATGTCGCCGGTGTGCAGGACGAAGTCGGCGGGGCTCGCCACCATCTGATCGCGTACGGCGAGCTGCTCCGATCCGCCCGAGCCCGTGTCGCCGACCACGAGAAAGGTGAAGGGCCGACCGGCACCGTCGGTCGTGAAGCTCGACTCGGCGCCGAGCGCCGTGGCGCCGGCGCGCGGGACGTAGCCGTAGGCGCGGCCGGGGAGGAGGCCGGTCACCGGGATCGCACACACCGCGCTCGCGGGGCCGGTCAGGACGATCGGCGCGCCGCCGTCGAGCGGCCGGACGGCGAGCGCGCAGTCGCTCGCGAGGTCGGTGTTCCAGACGACGGTCACCGCCGTGGTTCCCAGCCGTTGGAGATACGGGCCGCGCGTCAGCGCGGTGGCGGCGGCTGCGGAGGAGACGGCGAGCGCGAACGACGTGAGCGCGGCGGCAAGCAGGCTGGTGCATGACGCGCGCGACGAGAAACGATACCCCATGGTGAGCCCCCCTCATGTCGACCGACGCGGCGTCGGGGCTCCTGGGCGTCTGCGGTGACACGTGCCGACGCAGCCCCCTGACGATGCGTCCGCGATCCAGTCGATGCTCGATCGCGCGAGGGTGTGAGGAGCAACCCGGATGCCACGCGGCGCTGCGTGCCGCCCGCGGAGGCGCGGGCGTCGTCGCCGCCCCCACGTCGTGCGCGTAACGCTGCGTTCACGAATGCACGGGGTGGCTCCGCGACGCCGTGCGGAACGCCATGGTGCACGCCGCGGCGTACACGCCGTGACCCCGTGAGAACGCTCGGGGAGAGCGCTCGGGCGTTCGCCAAGGGTTGGAGCCGGGCATGAGCCATGGCGGATGCATGCCGCGGGACCGGCGCGCCGGCGCGCGGTCCGCTGCGGCGCATGTGCGGATCGGCCGATGGCGCGGCCGCCGGGGAGCGCGCGCGGCTGCACGATGCCGCGTTCGTGCGAGGGTGGCGACCCGATCGCGACGATTGCAAGGAGCGAGCTTCTTCTGCATAGTGCGCCGGTTCTTAGAACGTGTTTCATTTTCGCGACGGGCGCCGCGATCGGAGGCGGAGCGCCGCGCGCCACAGGAGCCCTCCCGTCATGCCGTACGCCGTCCTCGTCGAACGCACCATTGCTTGCGGAAGATGCTGACGCGGCCGTACGGCGCGCTGATCGGCGGCATCGCGCGAGTGGCTGGATGAGCCGGGCGCTCGCGGGCATTCGGGTCGTCGATCTCACGATCGAGACGTGGGGCGGCATCGGGGCGGCGCTCCTCGGCGACTTCGGGGCCGAGGTGATCCGCGTCGACGCGCTCGGGCCGTCGCCGGCCGTCGGGCCGGAGGACGAGCGCGCGCCCGGCACCTGGAACGCGCACGCCGCGCTCGCGCAGCGCAACAAGCGGAGCCTCGCCGTCGACCTCGCGAGCACGGCGGGGCGCGAGCTCGTGCAGGCGCTCGTCGGCAAGGCGGACGTCGTGATCACCGACCGCGCGCGCGCCGACCTGCTGCGGCTCGGCCTCGACCACGCGGCGCTTTGCGCCCGCAAGCCCGACCTGATCTACGCGCGGGGCTCGGGCTTCGGCCCGCAGGGTCCGGACGCGGATCTCCCGGCCATCGACGAGCTCGCCGCGGCGCGGACCGGCATGATGCCGATCCTGCCCCAGCCCGGGCGGCCGCCGGTCTTTCCGGGGCATGGCCAGATGTACACCGCGGTCATGCTCGCGTTCGGGATCCTGGCCGCGCTCCACCACCGCGCCAAGACGGGCGAGGGCCAGGAGGTGGACGCGTCGCTCCTCGGCGGCAACATGTACGGTGCGAGCCTCGACCTGCAGGCGTATCTCGCGATCGGCGGCGAGCGCATGCTGCGGCCGATCTCCCGGCTCGACGCCGGCAACCCGATGAGCGGCACCATGTACATGAGCGCCGACGGCCCGTGGGTGACCCTCACCATGCCCGACACCGACCGCTGGTGGCCCGTCTTCGCGCCGCTCGTCGAGCTCGCCGTCGACGATCCGCGCTTCGACACGCACGACAAGCGCTGCGGCGCGAACCGGCTCGAGATGATGCAGGTGCTGGAGGCCGCCTTCCGGCGCGCGCCCGCCGCGCACTGGCGCGCGATGTTCCAGGAGCACCAGCTCTCCGCCGACATCATCGAGAGCTACGACTTTCCGGCGGCCGATCCGCAGGTCTACCGCAACCGCTATTTCGTCGAGATCGACGACCCGAGCTTCGGTCCGCGGACGTCGCTCGGCTTCCCGATCTTCATGAGCGGGACGCCGGCGCGGCTCGACGGGGCGGCGCCGGCGCGCGGGCAGCACGGCGCGGCGATCCTCCACGACCTCCTCGGGCTCTCCGAGGACGCCATCACGGCGCTCCGCGACGCCGGCACGATCGCGGGCTGATCCGCATGGCGAGCGCGCTCGAGGGGCTTCGCGTCATCGATCTGACCGTCTGGTTCCAGGGGCCGGTGGCGGCCCAGCACCTCGCCGACTTCGGCGCCGAGGTCATCAAGGTCGAGCGTCCGAAGGGCGGCGACCAGGGCCGCGGCGTCCGCAGCATCAAGGCGCTGCCGGTCGGCGACTGGAACCAGTACTTCCTCGTCATCAACCGCAACAAGAAGAGCATGGCCCTCGACCTCAAGACCGAGGCCGGGCGCGAGATCATGTACCGCCTGGTCGAGCGCTCCGACGTGTTCCTCTCGAACCTCGGCGCCGAGAACCTCGAGGCGTGGCGGCTCACCTGGGAGAAGCTCTCCGCGATCAACCCCAAGCTGATCTACGCCACGACCACCGGCTACGGCCCGTACGCGACGACGGTGAAGCCGTCGTTCGACATGACGGTGCAGGCTCTGACGGGCCTCATGAGCCGGCTCGGCGAGCCGGGCGAGCCGCCGATCTACCTCGGCATGGGCTCGGGGGACGCGTACGGCGGCTTGCTGGCGGCGCTCGCCATCCTGGTGGCGCTCTGGCACCGCAACACGACCGGGGCCGGGCAGCGCGTCGACGCGTCGCTCTACGGCGCGCAGCTCTTCCTCGCGGCGCCGACCCTGCAAGCGTGGCTCGCGACCCGCGATCCCCGCTACGCGGCGCAGCAGTCGCGGGCGGCGGCGCGGAACCCGCTCTGGAACACCTACCGCGCCGAGGACCAGTGGCTGATGCTGTGCGTGCCGAACCGCGACGACGCGTTCGCGGCGCTGGCCGGGTCGTTGGACCCGGCGGATGCCGGCGTCGGGGGCGACGCGCGCTTCGCGACCGCCGCCGCCCGGCGCGAGCACGCCCGCGAGCTGGTCGCGGCCCTCGACGCCGCGATCGCGCGGCGCACCGCGGGCGAGTGGATGGCGCGCTGGACGCCGCTCGCCGACCGGCACGTGGCGGCGAGCCCCGTCGCGACGCTCGCGGATCTCGCCAGGGACGCCGGCGCCTGGGCGAACGACTATCTCATGGAGACGCACTGCGAGGAGGTGAACCGCAGCGTCACCGTGCGCGGCATGCCGGTCGGGCTCTCCAGGACGCCCGGGACGATCCGCGGCCTCGGTCCCGAGCTCGGCCAGGACACCGAGATGATCCTCTTCGAGATGCTCGGCTACGATTGGGACGAGATCGGCGCGCTGAAGGCGAAGGGGGCCATCCCGTGACCGCGCCGCTCGACGGCGTGCGGGTCCTCGACCTCGCGACCATGCTCGCGGGGCCGTACGCCGCTACGCTCCTCGGCGACCTCGGCGCCGACGTCGTGAAGGTCGAGTCGCACTACGGTGACGACAGCCGCCACCTCGGCCCCGAGCGCGCCGGGCAGCGCTCGCCGTTCCTCAGCCTCAATCGCAACAAGCGGAGCCTCGTCCTGGATCTCCGGCAGGCGGAGGCGCGCCCGGTGTTCGCGCGGCTCGCGGCGACGAGCGACGTCGTGATCACGAACGTGCGGGAGCCGGCGCTCTCCAAGCTCGGGCTCGCCTACGAGCAGGTGCGGGCGCATCGCCCGGACGTGATCTGGGTCGGCGTCACGGCCTTCGGGCCCGACGGACCCTACGCCGGCCGCCCCGGCATCGACTTCCTGGCCCAGGGCTACGCCGGCCTCCTGTCGCTCAACGGCGACCCCAAGGGCGAGCCGGTGCGCGTGACGGTGCCGCTCGTCGACGTGATGACCTCGGAGCTGGTGGTGACGGGGGTGTTGGCGGCGCTCCTGGTGCGGGCGCGGACCAGCGCGGGCCAGCGCATCGACGTGTCGCTCCTCGACGCGCTCGTGCACGCGCAGGCGAGCGGGCTCGGGGCGTGGTTCTTGAAGGAGGAGATCACGCCGCGGACGGGGAACCGCAGCCAGTACTTCGCGCCGTCGGGCGTCTATCCCTGTCGGGACGGCAAGGGCATCGTCATCACGTGCCCGTCCGACAAGTTCTTCACCCACCTCTGCCGGGCCCTCGAGGTCGACTGGGTCGGCGACCCGCGTTTCGCGAAGATCGCGGCGCGCCTCGAGCACCAGGACGCGCTCGACGCGCTGCTCGCGGCGCGCTGCCGCGACTTCGCGCGCGACGACCTGCTGCTGCGGCTGATCGCGGCCGACGTGCTCGCGGCCCCGATCCACGACATCCCCGAGGTCGCGGGCGATCCGCAGGTGCGGCACAACGACATGATCGTCGCAACCGAGCACGCGACGCTCGGCCGGCTCGAGGTGACGGGGGTTCCCGTGAAGCTCCGCGGCACGCCGGGAAGCGTCCGGCTCGCGCCGCCGGTCCACGGCCAGCACACGGTCGCGCTCCTCGCCGAGCTCGGGTTCGGGGCCGACGAAGTCGCGGCGCTCCGCCGCGCGCGCACGATCGGCGTCGCGGAGTAGGCGAGGACGCCGCGATGGCGGTCGCGCGCGACCGCGTCAGTCGTCCGCGGGGAGGAGCGGCAGCCGCAAGCGGAAGGTGGTGCCGACGCCCGGCGCGCTCTCGCCCTCGAAGAAGCCGTGGTGGGCGGCGACGGCGTTGTAGACGATGCGGGTTCCGAGCCCGGTGCCGCCGGGCTTCGTGCTCTTCGGCTCGCCGCGCAGGATGCGCGCCAGCACCTCGGGCGCCATGCCGCGGCCGGTGTCGGCGACCGTGATCTCGACGCAACGGCCGCCCGGCAGGCGCGGCTCGGGACGGACGCCGAGGCGCACCGTCACCGTGCCGTGCGGCGGGGTCTCGGGGATGGCGTTGTCGACCAGGTTGTAGACGGCGCGCTCGACCTGGAAGCGGTCGACGCGACAGCTCGGGACGGGCTCGATCTCGCCGACGAGCCGCACGGCGTGACGGCGCGCCACGCGCGCGAGGTCCTCGATCTGGGCGGCGAGCAGCGACGCGAGGTCGTGCGGCTCGAGCTCGGGCGGCGTGACCGTCCCCTTGAGGGCGTCGGCGATGAGCTTGGTGTAGTCCTGCACCGCCTGCACCTGGTCCATGACGATGTCGAAGGTCTCGCCGTAGGACCGGCGCACGAGCGCCGCCAGGGGCGGCGGCTCGGCGCGCGGGTCGAGCGCGGCGAACATCGCGTCGAGGTCGGCGCGCAGCGCCTGCACGCCGGTGACGATCGGGGCGACCTTGTTCTTGATGTCGTGGCTCAGGTCGCCGACGGCGTGGGCGATCGCGGCGGCCTGCGCCTCGCGCGCGAGCTCGGCCGTCTCGATCGCCGCGGCGGCGACCGAGGCGACGATCTCGAGCACCTCGAGGTCGTCGCCGTCGAAGTCGCCGTGCTGTTTGTTCAAGACCTGGAGGACACCGACGGGATTTCCGGCCTGGTACCGCAGCGGCACGGTGAGGATGGTCTCGCTCGGGAAGCCGATGCGGCGCCCGACCTCGCGGTCGTGCTCGGCGGCTTCGTCGGGCCGGTTCGTGATCTGCGACCGCCCGGACCGGAAGACCGCGCCGGCGAGGCCGGTCGAGGCCGGGATGCTCTGGCCCGTGAGCTCACGCGCCTTGGCGCCGACCACGTAGCGGAAGACGAGCGAGTCGTCCGCCGGCCGGTGCAGGAAGATGGTTCCGGCGACGGCGCCGACCGCCTCCAGCGAGACGGCGAGGATGTCGCGCAGGCGGTCCTCGAGGTCGAGCGAGGAGGAGAGGAGCCGGCTGATGGAATGGACGGCGGCGATCTGGCGGTTCCGCGCCGCGAGGGTGGCGCGGAGCGCGGCGGCGTCGCGGTCGGCGCTCATCGCGACCATCCTCCGAGATGCGGCGGCGCGCGTCCAGTCCCGGCAGGAGGTCGGGCGCTGCGGTCATGCCGGCGTCGGCCGCGTCGGCGGGAGCGGTCGGGTCGTGACGACGAGGAGCAGCGACGTGCCGGCGACCGCGGCGGCCAGAGATGCGAGCAGGATGCCGACCTTGGCGGCGCCGTGGGCGCTCTCGGGGAGGGCGAGGCCGGCGATGAAGAGCGCCATGGTGAAGCCGATGCCGGCGAGGACGCCGCCTCCGAGCACCGCCGGCCAGCCGACGCCGTCGGGCAGCCGCGCCAGGCCGGCGCGGACGGCGAGCCAGCTCGCACCGGCCACACCGAGCGGCTTGCCGAGCACGAGACCCGCGGCGACCGCGAGCGCGACCGGATCGCGGAGGTCGGCGAGCGTGACCGTCACGCCGGCGTTGGCGAGCGCGAAGACGGGCATCACGACGAAGCCGACCCAGGGGTGCAGGAGGCGCTCCAGGTACTCGAGCGGCGACACGGACTCCCGGACGGCATGGCGGACGAGCCGCACCCGGGCGGCGCGGGCGGCGCCGGC
>JADLHM010000040.1 GCA_020848745.1 Deltaproteobacteria bacterium
AGTTCGGAACGCGGCCCGATCCCGCCACGGCGCACGTCGTCCGCACCACGCGCAGTCCCGCGGCCGCGCTCGCCGCGCTCGGCGCGCGCCTGCGGGTCGAGGTGCACGGCGCATGCATCGGGGCCGGTGTCGAGCTCGCGGCCTGGGGGCGTGAAGTGATCGCCACGCCCGACGCGTTCTTCGCGCTGCCGGAGGTCGCCATGGGGTTGATCCCCGGAGCGGGTGGAACGGCGAGCCTGCCGCGCCGGATCGGACGGCAGCGAACGGCGCTGCTCGCGCTCACGGGTCGCCGCATCGACGCGGCGGCGGCGCGCGCGTGGGGCCTGGTCGACGCGATCGCGCCCGCGGATGATCCATGGCGTTGACATTCCGTTCACCCCGCGGCCATAACGCGTTATGGCTCGCAATATGGTGAAGGCCACGTACGCGCTCGATGCCGCGAGCGTGCGCACCCTCGAAAAGATGGCACGCCGTTGGGCCGTGTCGAAATCGGAGGCGCTGCGACGTGTCATCAAAGTAGCCGGCGCGGCCCTGCTCGCCAACGATCAGCAACGTCTCGCAAACCTCGAGCATGCGCAACGTGCGCTCCGGCTGACTCCCGGGCGGGCCGAGGCATGGATTCGCGAGATCCGGGAAGCGCGACAGGCTCCTCGACCTGCCCGCCAAAAGAAACCACGCTCGTGATCCACGTCGACACGGGCTTCATCATTCACGCATTGGTGCCCGTGTCACGAGCCGACCGACGGCTGCGTCAGTTCCTGCGTGAGGGCGAGGACGTCGCCGTGAGCTCGATCGCGTGGACCGAGTTCTTGTGTGGTCCCGCCGGCACGAACGAGATCGAGTATGTGCGCAGCGTGTTCCGCGAGATCTCGCCCTTCACCGACGCCGATTGCGAAACCGCCGGCGACTTGTTCAACCGTGGCGGACGGCGACGACGCAGCCTGGCGGACTGCATGATCGCAGCGGTCGCTCTCCGGGACGGCGCGTCGCTTGCCACCACCAGTCCCAAGGACGTCCAGCGATTCGGCGTCGCCCTGACGCTGCTCGTCCCGTGAGTGTGAGCCCGAGAGGCTCGTCCCTGCCTTCTACCGACGGGCGGCTGCGGCTGCCCGTCCGGCGCGGCGTCCGAAGAACGTCGCGTCGGCGATCGAGAGCCCGCTGCTGTAGCCCTGGGCCGCGAGCCCGGAGGTCGTGCGGCCCGCCGCGTACAGGCCGGCCACCACGGTGCCGTCGGCCGTGAGGACCTCGCCGTCGATCGTGGTGTGCAGCCCGCCGAGCGTGAAGACGGTGTAGAGCGCCGCGTCGGTGCGATAGTCGAGCGCGGCGAACGGCGGCTTCACGAGCGGGACGAGGTGGTCCGCGGCTTTGTGGAAGAGGGGATCCTCCCCGCGCGCGGCGTGCTCGTTGTAATACGCGACGGTGTGCTGGAGGCTGCCGCTCGGGCAGTCGAGGGCGCGCTCCAGGTCCTCGATGGTGTCTTCGACGGCCGCGAGCTCCGTCGGCGGGAAGGGCCGCTCGAAGATCGCGTCGTCGAGGATCAGGAAGACCTCGCCGTTCTCACCGAGGAGCGCGCGCTCGCCGACCACCGTCTGGTAGAGGTCCTCGGCGACGAAGCGCTGGCCGCGCCGGTTCACGAAGATGCCGCGCAGCAACCCCTTCGGCACCGTGAACGGCAGCACGATGCAGCCGACGTCCATGCGGATCGCGTCGCCGCCCGCGCCCAGGCCCATGCGGATGCCGCGGCCGTCGTCGCCGTCGCTCGCGGCGCGGAAGCGGCACTTGCGGAGCAGCGGCGCGTAGCGCTCGACCATGGCCCGGTTGTTGATGAAGCCGCCGGCGGTGAGGATGACGCCGCGCCGCGCGCCGTAGCAGCGCTCGATCCCGTCGACCCTGGCGACGACGCCCACCACGCGCCGGGCGTCGTCGACGACCAGGGTCTCGACGAGCGTGTCGCTCTGCACGCGCACCGGCGTCGCCTCGACCGCCGCGACCAGCGCGCGCATCAGGCGGCCGCCGGCTTCGATGCCGTCCTGCTGGACGGTGTGGCCGCGCGGCGCGGGCTTGGCGAGCTCGCGATACGGCCAGGCGAGCTCGCTGCCGGAGTAGCTCAGGCAATCGTCGGTCGGCGTGTACGAGCCCTCGCCGTAGTACGAAGGCTTGAAGGGGACGCCGCGCGCCACGAGCCAATCGAAGTGGGCGACGCTCTCGGCGGCGTAGAGGCGGATCTTGGCCTCGTCGGCGCCCGGACCGCAGGCGGCGAGGAGATACTTCTCCATCTCCTCCGGCGCGTCCGCGAAGCCGCAGGCCTTCTGGATGGCGGTGCCGCCGCCGAGGTAGATCTGCCCGGTCGAGAGCGCCGTCGTGCCGCCGCCTCCGCCCATGCGCTCGAGCAGGAGGACGTCGGCGCCGGCCGCGCTGGCTTCGAGCGCGGCGCACGCGCCGGCGCCGCCGAAGCCGACGACGAGGACGTCGGCTTCGGCGTCCCACGCGGGGACGTCGCGGCGGGCGCGGACGGCGGTGGCGCGACCGAGGTCGCGGCGGGGGCGGGTCGGCTCAGGCGACATGGAACTCCCGCAGGATGGGGTCGGTGTCGGCGCCGAATGCGCGGGCGCGCACGTGGGGCGCGCGGGCGCGGGGCGCGCGGACCGGCGCGCGGATGCCGCCCGCGACGACCTCCCAGGCCGGCGCGCCGGCGGGCTCGCCGAGGGATCGGATCACGGCGGCGCTCGCCGCGGGGCCGAAGGCGAGGGCGTGCGCCGCGACGTCGCGCAGCGCGAGGGCGGCGAGGAGGCCGCCGCCGCGCCGGTACCCCGCGAGCGCGGCGACCGCGGCGTGCATGCCGGTCAGGGGATCGGCGATCGCGTCGCCGCAGAAGAGCGGCGTGTCGCCGCCCGCGAGGCGGCCGGTCGCGTGCGCGAGGCCCGCGGCGGTCCCGGCGTCGTCCCCGAAGCCGATCCAGCGTGCCGCCGCGCCGCCGCGGCCGTAGCCCGTGATGCTGATCCAGGTGAGCCCCGGACGGGCGCGGACGAGCGCCGCAGGGTCGATGCCGAGCTGGTGCATGGCGCGCGGCCGCGCGCTCTCGATCACGACGTCGGCGCGGGCGACGAGCGCGACGAGGGCGCGCCGCCCGGTCGCAGTCGCGAAGTCGAGCGCCACCGATTCCTTGTCGGCATGGAGGAGATCGAAGAAGGCGGCGGGCCCGCCGCGCACGCCGTCGGGGCGGCGCGTGCTCTCGATCTTGACGACGCGCGCTCCCGCGCGGGCGAGGAGCGCAGCGGCGAGCGGCCCGGCCCAGAGCGAGGAGAGGTCGAGCACGAGCGGCGCGCGCTCGCGCGGCGGGACGGCGCGCCGCCCGCGGGCGCCGACGCGATGCCACGGCGGCGCCGTCGATATCGGCGGCGAAGCCTCGGCGGCCGCGAGCCCGAGGAGACGCGCGCGGGCGACGAGGGACCCCGCGCGGCGCCTGCCGGCGACGTGGTCGATCGTCGGCCACGGATCCGCGCCGACGGACGTCCCGAGCCACGCCGGGACGGTCGCGCGGTCGTCGGGGCGCGGCAGGTTGATCGCGAGCCACCCGTCGCGCGCGCGGACGAGCCGGCAGTGGCCGCCGGCCGACGTGGTCCCGCGCCGCGCGAGGCGGAGGACGGCGGCGCGCTCGCCGAGGAGCGCCGCGCCGTCGAGCGTCGCGAGCGCGGCGTCGCCGTGCCGAGGAGCGAGCGCGCGCAGCGCGGCGAGCGCGCCACGGGCGCAGGCGGCGAGGTGTCCGGGCGGCGGGACCGGCGGGCCGTCGGCGTACCCGGTGAGCGCCAAGAGCCCCGTCGCCGCCGCGGTGAGGGCGGGGTGCGGGTCGGAGGGTACGGCGAGATCGTCGGCGACCGGCTGTCCGACGGATTCGAGGAGGAGGCGCGCGTAGTCCGCGGCGACGCTCGACGCGGCGGCGGGAGCGCCGGAGGACCCGCCCCGCTTGCCGGTTCCCTCCGACTTGGAGTAGGCTCCAAACATCGAGTGGACTCTAGCCCGCATGTCTCACGAGGTCCACGTCGCGAGAGCGTCAAGCGTGCGCCAGATCGGGCCGAACGGAGCGCCGAGCGACGCAGGCGGACTGGACAGTCCGTTGAGGAGCGAGGCGCGAGTACGGCCTGAGGTGGCGTGCGATTG
>JADLHM010000041.1 GCA_020848745.1 Deltaproteobacteria bacterium
GGCGGCGTCCCCGCGCCGATGCGCGGCGGCGTGCAACGGCGCGGCTCCTGCTTCTGGGAATCGGCCCGCGACGACGACGGCGTCACCGTCTTCCGCTGCCAGGCCGAAGCGACCGTGTGGTGCCGGTGACGTGCTCGTCTCCGAGATAGGATCTCCTTCGTCATGCCCCGCCGACCAAGCCGCCCTCGTACACTTCGTCACCAAGGCGACGCAGCGCCACAGCACGATCCGCCTCCTCGTGACGCCCGACGACGACTGGAACGACGCCGGGCTTCGCATCCCCGACGATTCCGTCGTCGCGAAGGCGGCTTTCGTGGGCGAGCCGCGCTGGCGCGACGAGCTCTACGCCTTCGTCGCGAAACCGCTCCGCGCGATCCCGACCGAGTACTTCGGCAGCGAGGCCCTCGCGCGCGCCTGGTTGGACGTATGATGCGGCTCGCCCCCATGCTCGCGCGCTGCGCAGCGCTCGCGCCGCTCGCAGCCTTTGCCGGCTGCATGATGATCGGACCGGACTACGCGCGTCCGCCGGCGCCGACCGCGGCGCGCTGGATGGACGCGGCATCCGCGCCGGCCGCCCCCGCCGAGGCCCCCGCTCCGCCGCCCGACGCGCCGGCGTGGTGGACGGTCTTCGGCGACCCGATCCTCGTGCAGCTGGTCGAGACCGCGTATCGCCAGAATCCGTCGCTCCAGGCGGCGGGCGCGCGGGTCGTCGAAGCGCAGGCGCGGCGCGGCATCGCGATCGGCGGCCTCTTCCCGCAGCAACAAGAGGCCTTCGGCGACTACGCTCGGGTCGGGCTCAGCAACGCACGCGCCAACCAGCAGGCCGGCGACCACTTCTTCGGCGACTGGCAGGCCGGCTTCGACGCCGCCTGGGAGCTCGACGTGTGGGGTCGCTTCCGGCGCGGCATCGAGTCGGCCGACGCCGACCTCCTCGCCGAGGTCGCGTCCTATGACGACGTGCTGCTCTCGCTCATCGCCGAGGTGTCGGCCAACTACATCCAGCTCCGCACGCTCGAGCAGCGGCTCGACGTCGCGCGCGCCAACGTCGCCATCCAGGAGCGCGGCTACGACATCGCCGACCAGAAGTACCGCGCCGGCGAGGTGACCGGCCTCGATTCCGCGCAGGCCCTGTCGCTCCTCGAAGACACGCGCGCGCTCATCCCCGATCTCGAGGCCGGCATCCGCCAGACCGAGAACACGCTCTCGATCCTGCTCGGCATGCCGCCCCGCGACCTCACGGATCTCGTCGGCGCGCGGCGCGCCGAGATCCCGGGGCCGCCGGCGAGCGTCGCCCTCGGCGTCCCCGCCGACCTCCTGCGCCGCCGCCCCGACGTCCGCATCGCCGAGCGGCAGCTCGCGGCGCAGAGCGCGCAGATCGGCGTCGCCAAGGCCGACCTGCTGCCGCGCTTCGCGCTCGTCGGCACCGTCAGCGTCGCGGCCGAGGACTTTCCCGACATGTTCGAGGGCCGGAGCTTCGAGAACTTCGGCGGCCCGAGCGTGCGCTGGGCGATCCTCAACTACGGCCGCATCACCAACAACGTGCGGGTACAGGACGCGCGCTTCCAGGCGCTGATCGCCACGTACGAGCAGACCGTGCTGCGGGCGCAGGCCGAGGTCGAGAGCGCGCTCGCTGTCTACCTCGGCGCGCAGCGCCGGCTCGCGTCGCTCGAGAAGAGCGTCGCCGCGGCGAGCACGGCCGTCGAACTCGCCGAGATCCAGTACCGCGAGGGCGCCTACGACTATACGCGCGTCCTCAATACGCAGCAGTTCCTCGTCGACGCACAGGACCGCATGGTGGCGACCCGGGGCAACGTCGGCGTCGCGCTCACGGCCCTCTACAAGGCGCTCGGCGGCGGATGGGAGATACGCATGGGACGCGATTTCGTCACCGACGAGCAGAAGGGCGCGATGCGCGCGCGCACCGGCTGGGGCGGCATGCTCGACGTCGACCGGCGCGAGCACGCCGTCGAAGGGGCGGCAACGGGCACGGAGACGCGCGGCGGCGGCTTCACGCCGCGCGCGTGGTGGCCGTGGTGACGGCGTTCCCGCGCCGCACCGCCGGCGCGCCCGGGCCGCGCCCCGCTGGCGGCCGCCGCGCCGCCGCGCTCGCCCTCGCGGCGCTCCTCGCGTCCTGCGGCGGCAAGCCCGAGGTGGCGCAGCTGCCGCCGCCCGAGGTCGGCGTCGCCGAGCCCGTCGTCCGGGACGTCGCCGACTACTTCGAGACCACCGGCCGCACGACCGCCGTCGAGAGCGTCGACGTGCGCGCCCGCGTCTCCGGCTACCTCGTGAAGATCGCCTTCAAGGACGGCGACCTCGTCGAGCCGGGCGCCGTGCTCTTCGAGATCGACCCGCGCCCGTTCGCGGCGCAGAAGCTGCAAGCGCAGGGCGAGCTCGCCCGCTGGGAGGCGCAGCGCAAGAAGGCCGAGGCCGACCTCGCGCGCAACCAGCGCCTGCTGCCGACCGGCGCCGCGAGTCAGAAGGAGTACGACTCGGCGGTCGCCGCCAAGGGTACCGCCGACGCCGAGATCGTCTCGGCCCGCGGCCGCCTCGAGCAGGCGGACCTGAACCTCGAGTTCTCGAAAGTGACCGCGCCGGTGCGCGGCCGGGTCGGCAAGGCCAACGTGACCCTCGGGAACCTCGTCGAGGTGTCGACCCTGCTCACCACGCTCGTCAGCGTCGAGCCGATGTACGTCTACTTCGACGTCGACGAACGCACGATGCTGCACTACCAGCAAGACTGGCGGCGCGCCCACCCCGAGGCCACCGCCGTCCCGAGCGCGCGCGAGCTCGCCGTCCCGGTCGAGATCGGCCTCGCCCACGAGGACGGGTACTCGCTGCGCGGCACGATGGACTTCGTCGACAATCAGGTGAACCCCGCCACCGGCACCATGCTGGCGCGCGCCCTCTTCCCCAACGCCGACCGCGCCCTCACGCCGGGCCTCTTCGTCCGCGTGCGGCTGCCCATCAGCGCCGCCGAGCGATCGCTGCTCGTGAGCGAACGTGCAATCGGCACCGACCAGGGCACCAAGTACGTCCTCGTGGTCACCGACAAGAACGTGGTCGAGTATCGCGCGGTGAAGCTCGGGCCGCTCTTCGAAGGCATGCGCGTCATTCGCGAGGGCCTGAAAGCGGGTGAGCGCGTCATCATTTCCGGCATCCAGCGCGCCAGGCCCGGCATGACGGTGAAGCCGCAGGAAACGACACCCGTGGCCACCGCCGCGCCCGCCACGACGACCGCGCCCACCGCGACGACGACGAGCGAGCACTGATGTCGCACTTCTTCATCGACCGTCCCATCTTCGCGGCGGTGGTGTCGATCGTCATGGTGATCGTGGGCCTGGTGGCCCTCCTCGGCCTGCCGATCGCGCAGTACCCCGACATCACGCCGCCGGTGGTGCAGGTCTCGGCGCTCTACCCGGGCGCCGCCGCCAAGGTCGTGGCCGACACCGTCGCCGCGCCGATCGAGCAGGAGGTGAACGGCGTCGAGAACATGCTCTACATGCTCTCGAAGAGCACCAACGACGGCCAGCTCTACCTCGACGTCACCTTCAAGCTCGGCACCA
>JADLHM010000042.1 GCA_020848745.1 Deltaproteobacteria bacterium
GCCTCGTCGATCGCTGGATCGACCTCGCCACCGAACGCTCCGACCTCCAACTCGCGCAACGCACCGAAGCAGCGAAGCCGATCAAGCGCCGCTGATCACACCCGAGAACCCGGCACTCTCCAGTACCCTATTATTCCCGCGATTCCGCGTCATCGTCGCCAGACAGTAGCCTGATGACCGCGCTCACCGCCGCGGCCGCCACCTCGTGATCGCACGCGCGAGACGCCACGGTCGTCGCCACTCAAGGTCGGTTTGGTCGTTGCAGCGCTCGCCACGACGACGTAGGGTCGATCACATGAAGCTCGATCGCATCAACGTCGTCCCCGGCGTGTGCGAAGGACGTCCGACCATCCGAGGCCTCCGTCTCACCGTCGAGTTCGTTCTGAAGCTTCTCGGCAGCGGCTACACGGCTGACGATATCGTTCGAGAGTACCCGGAACTGGAACGAGAAGATGTCTTCCAAGCCGCTCGCTACGGCGCCTGGCTCGCAAGCCAGCGCACGTCCGCCGTGGCGTGAAGTTCCTCGCGGACCTCAACATCGCACCACGCACGGTGCTGGCGCTGCGCCAGCAAGGTTTCGACATCGTCCGCCTCGATGAGGTGAAGCTCGCCCACGCCACCGACGAGGCGATCGTGGCATATGCCAGGGCTCATGGACACGTCGTCGTCACCCAGGATCTCGACTTCTCAGCGATCGTCGCCTTGTCGGGACTGAGCGCACCCTCAATACTTTCGCTACGGCTCGGATCCGCCAAGGCCGACGCGGTTACCGAGCGCTTGAGCACGATTCTGCCTAACATCCAGAATGATCTTGCCAACGGGGCGATCGTCACCGTCGACGACCGAATCCGAATACGAAGCCTGCCGATCGCGGACTGACTCTACGTCGCCCAGTCCCCACCGGGACCGTATCTCCACGGAGGGCGAGCTTTGTATCGCTCGCGCAGGGAGCCCGTATCGGGCAGCGCCGCCCTTCGACCCGGATCAAAGCTTTGCCCGACTTGGCGCGGGCGGTAGAGGTCTCGCATGCCCGCGATCGTGCTGGCGCCCCGGATCGTGGCCAACCCCGAAATCTTGGGGGGAAAGGCCATCATCGAGGGGACCCGCCTCAGCGTCGAGTTCATTCTCGGCCAACTCGGCCGTGGCCTCGGCGTCGACGAAGTCGTCAGGGAGATCGATAGCCTCCGCGGCCTCGGCATCGACGTGGTCACCGTCGACGACCGGCGCCGGACGGTGGCGCGCCCCACATCCTATGGTCGTACCTCCGCGGGCAGACGAGCGAGGACGGCCTCGTAAACCGCCCGCGCCTTGGTCATGGCGTCATCGGCTTCGCCGATTGTCGGCTCCTCGGGCTCACCGGGGTAGCGGAACTTCCAGGCGTACTCCGTGAGGGGAGCGGCCTCCCGTATCACCGGCTCCAGGGACGCATCGATCTCCACGCAGGCCTGCCCGATTTCGACCAAATCGTGGGTCTTGCGAAACGGGCGATCGTGCCAAGCGAGAAAGCCCTCGCCGCCTTGTGGATCCAACTCCGCACATCGGCGATCCGGATCGGATCATGCGGCATAGAGAAGCCTACCTTCCCGCATCACAGTCGCCGGCAACGAGGCGCGAAGCGGCAGACGACTGTCGAACCGACTGCGCGTCCAGACGAGAACATCAGCGGCGATACCGGTCCCCCAAAGGCGTTCGTAGGCCAGTCGGCTGCGCCGGCGTTCCGGCGGAGCGTCATCCGACACCACGACCATGAGGTCGTAATCGCTGTCCGGGCCCACATCCCCGCGAGCGTACGACCCGAAGAGGTCGATCGTCTCTGGACGGTACGCATCGACGAGGCGCCTGAGCACCTCGCCGAGCCGGGGATCCTGGATCTCCGGTCCGTACGCTCCATCCGTTCGCGTGCTCATCCGGCTCCTCGCCTACTGGCGACCGAGAACCTCGCACGCAGCGGACACGGGGTTCGACCCCCAGAGAGTCGGTTTGCCCTCGCCATGCGATCGTGGACGTCTCCATCGTTGCCGTCGATGGTCATGTCCTCCGTGCTCAACGTCCTTCGCCTGCTCCTCCGCGCCCTCGCCTCCGCCTGCCGCACCCGCGCCGACCTGGCGCTCGAGATCCTTGCCCTCCGCCAACTGCTGGCCGCCTTTGCCGCGAGCGGCCGGCGCCCGCGCGTCACCAATGCGGACCGTTGGTTCTGGATCGGCCTGCGCCGGCGCTGGGCACGCTGGTCCGACGTCCTCATCTTCGTCACGCCCGCAACCGTCACCCGGTGGCACTGCGCGGGCCTCCGTCACTACTGGACCTGGCTCTCGCGGCGACACCGCAGACCCGGGCTGCCACCAACGGACCAGCGTATCCGCGACCTGATCCGACGCATGGCGACGGAGAATCCAACCTGGGGAGCACCACGCATCCATGCGGAGCTGCGCATGCTGGGCATCGCCGTCTCGGAACGTACCGTGTCGCGCTACGTGCCTCGCCGCCCTCCGCCACTCCATGCCGTGCAGCGCTGGCGCACGTTCCTGCGCAACCACCGCGACGCGATCGCCGCCATGGATTTCTTCGTCGTCCCAACAGTCACGTTCCGGCTTCTCTACGTCTGGTTCGTGATCAGCCACGATCACCGACGCATCCTGGTCGTGTCGGTCAAGCGGTGGAAAAAGGATCTCCGACAATTTGATCAGTTGATGTCCGACGGAATTATGCAGCCTTCGATGGGTTGGGGGCGGGCGCCAGATCCTGCCAGCCGACGAGTCGTCGCAGCTTAATCTGCCCGCTGCGGAGGAGCCCGAAGAGCAAGAGCAGCACCGCGTCCTCGCTCGGGAGCGACGCTTGCGTCTTGGTGCGGCGA